>NZ_JAQDKY010000029.1:0-16428 GCF_027662325.1 Blautia faecis
AAATTTCATCCGCCTACTCTACCGGAATTTAACAGGGGGAAAACAGCGGATTTTACAAATAATGTATAAAATCATACGTGTTCGAATTAATCGCTTTATGAAAAAGAAGGAGAAAATGTACATGAAAGCAAAAAAGATCAGCGCATTATTATTAGCAGCAGCAATGACCGCTTGTGCGGTTCCTGCACAGGGTGCAGCAGCAGATGAACCAAAAGTTCCGAAATATATTTTCTTGTTTATTGGTGATGGAATGAGTTATCCTCAGGTTCAGACAACAAACTATTATCTGAATGCAATTGAAGATGATGGAGATGATATTCTTACAAGTGAAAGCAAGCTGAATATGATGAAATTTCCGGTAGCAGGCTCTGCGCAGACCTATGACAGCACTTCATTCTGTCCTGATTCCGCTTCTACAGCTACTTCCATTTCCACAGGTCATAAGACTTATAGTGGAACCATCAATATGGATGAGAAGATGGAAACTTCTTATGAGACAATTGCTGAAAAATTAAAAAAACAGCTTGGCTATAAGGTTGGAATTCTTTCTTCCGTAAACTTAAATCATGCAACACCGGCTGCATTTTATGCTCATCAGGCTTCCCGAAATAACTATTATGAAATTGGTCAGGAACTGATTGCAAGTAATTTTGATTATTTTGCAGGTGGTGGTCTTAAGAAAACAACTGGTTCAGAGGGAGACCAGACAGATTTATATGAGCTTGCTCAGGAAGCTGGATATAAAGTGATTAAGACAAAAGCAGAGGCAGAAAATCTTACTGCAGAAGATGGAAAAGCAATTGTAATTGATGAGACACTTGCTGATGACGATGCGATGAGCTATGATATGGATCTGGAAGATGGCGAATGGGGTCTTTCTGACTATGTGAAAAAAGGTATTGAAGTTCTGGATAATGATACTGGATTTTTCATGATGGTTGAGGGAGGAAAAATTGACTGGGCCTGTCATGCAAATGATGCAGCTGCAACTATTACAGATACTGTTGCAATGGATGAGGCAGTGGGAAAAGCTGTTGATTTTTATAACGAGCATCCAGACGAAACTTTGATTTTGGTAACAGGTGATCACGAGACAGGTGGTCTTACCATAGGATTTGCAGGCACCGACTATGATACATTTCTTGCAAATATCAGTAATCAGAAAATCTCTTACGCAAAATTTGATTCTGATTATGTAGCGGCATATAAAGAAAACAAAACTGATTTTGATACAGTAATGGCTGATATCACAGAACTCTTTGGTCTGCAGGCACCTACTGGTACAACAGAGTCCTCAAATCAGGCTGACAGCAAGGATGTGCACCCAGAAGGCGAAGAAGATAAGGGAAGTCTTGTAATGACAGATTATGAGTATCAGAAGCTTCAGAATGCTTATGAGGAAACAATGAGCAGAACAGGAGAAGAGGAAGAGTTTGGTCAGGAAGAATATCTGATGTATGGAAGCTATGAACCACTTACTGTAACAATTACTCATATTCTGAACAACAAGTCTGGCATTAATTTTGCATCTTATGCACATACAGGACTTCCGGTGGAAGTATTTGCCATGGGAGCCGGACAGGAGCAGTTTGAAGGCTATTATGACAATACCGATATTTTCAATAAAGTGGCTGCAATTACAGGAGTAAAATAAATGGTAAGAGACAGACTTAAAAAAAGTTCTGTTTCTATAATAGCAATATTGTTAATCCTCATCCTCATAGTTCTTCCAACGGGCTATGAGGATGCTGCTATTTATAAGGGAACAGACAGAGTAAGAGCAAAGGTGATTTCCACAGATGAAAGCTCTGTGATTAATAATGGCTTGATTCAGTCAGGCGAGCAGTATTGTAAGGTGAAAATACTTGATGGAAAGTTTAAAAATGAGACTGCAGATGCAGTAAATATGCTGAGTGGCTCTTTGGAAGCGGACAAAATATTTCAGAAAGGAGATGTTGCCCATGTAGTAATCAGTTATAGCAAAGATAAGATTCTTTCAATTATGATGAGTGACCATTATCGTCTGGATAAAGAAGCTATTCTGGCTGGATTATTTGTTTTGCTTTTAATCGGGTTTGCAGGAAAAACAGGTTTAAGAGCAGTATATTCGTTTCTCATTACAATTTTGGCAATCTGGAAAATTTTGACACCAGCTTATTTAAAAGGTGCGAATCCAATATGGTGGGGAATTGCGTTGACTGCCTTTCTTACTCTTCTTATTATATTTTTGGTGTACGGATTTGACAGAAAAACACTGGCTGCATCTTCAGGTGCTTTGCTGGGGGTGTTTGTGACTTGTGTTATGGGGTGTATTTTTACAGACGCTTTTAAAATTCACGGAGCAGTTATGGCATATTCGGAAAGTCTTTTGTACGCTGGTTATCAGAATCTGAATCTTTCTCAGATTTATATGAGCGGTATTTTTATCGGAGCATCAGGTGCTATGATGGATCTGTCCGTTGATATTACTTCGGCAGTAAATGAAGTAATTTGTAAAAAGCCGAATATTGGATGGAAAGAAGCAGCCAGATCAGGAATGAATGTTGGCAGAGCAGCAATGGGAACTATGACTACCACATTGCTTCTTGCTTATTCTGGCGGTTATATTGCTCTTTTGATGACGTTTATGGCGCAGGGAACACCAATTGATAATATTATGAATTACAAGTATGTTGCAGCTGAATTACTGGATACTGTAGTTGGAAGCTTCGGGCTTGTGACAGTTGCCCCTTTTACAGCCCTGACAAGTGCCTGGCTTCTTACAAAGAAAAAATAATACTACACTTTTACTATTATTTTCTGAAAATTAAAGTGCTATACTCCTTTCGGACAAGGAAATAAGGGCCCGCAAGTTTCCTTCCTGCAACTGAAAGGAGTATTTTATTATTATGAAAAGAAAATATATCGCTTGCCGGCGCGTCCTTTTTGAAAAAATCGAATGAATGTTTGCTTTTTTCGGTGGAATATGGTATGATGACAAAGAATTTCGAATATAACTCTTTACAATAGATAAAACAGGAGGTCCTCCCCATGATCTCATTCATCCGAGGAACAGTAGCAGACCTTACCGAGAATTCTGCAATCATAGAATCAAATTGCATCGGATTTGAAATAAATATGACCGGAAACGCTCTGGCACAGCTGCACATTGGACAGGAAGTGAAGCTTCATACTTATTTTCAGGTAAGAGAAGATGCAATGGTTCTCTATGGATTTTTCAATAAAGATGATTTACAGGTGTTTAAACTTCTTCTTGGTGTAAACGGAGTTGGACCGAAAGCTGCTCTGGGAGTTCTGGCAGGAATCACTGCAGATGAGCTTCGCTTTGCTGTTCTTTCCGATGATGTGAAAACTTTGTCAAAAGCCCCTGGAATCGGTAAAAAAACAGCCCAGAAGCTGATCCTGGAGCTGAAGGATAAG
This sequence comes from Blautia faecis, assembly GCF_027662325.1. Lineage (NCBI taxonomy): Bacteria > Bacillati > Bacillota > Clostridia > Lachnospirales > Lachnospiraceae > Blautia > Blautia faecis. Next base: position 3,421 of record NZ_JAQDKY010000029.1, read on the forward strand.
CTCAGTCTGGAAGAAGCCTTTGAGCAGAAGCTTGCCAATGAACAGGCTCAGGCTACTACAGCTGCAGCTGGAGCAGGAATGACAGATGCCAGACAGGAAGCAGTAGAAGCACTGGTGGCACTTGGCTACAGCAGTACAGATGCCCTCCGCGCAGTGCGCAAGGTGACAGATGTGGAGCCGACGGATGTAGAAGGAATCCTGAAAGCTGCATTGAAGAATTTTTAGATTCCATAAATTTTTTCGCAAAGGGTGCTATCGTGAATGAAATGCATCCCGGTATATAAATGCAAACACTAATTTCAAGAGGTAAAAAATGGACAATCGTATCATAACCACTGATGTTATGGAAGAGGATTTTTCTCTGGAAGGGAATCTTCGCCCACAGACCCTGGACGAGTATATTGGCCAGGAAAAAACCAAAAATACCTTAAAAGTATATATTGAAGCTGCCAAACAGCGTCACGATTCCCTGGACCATGTCCTTTTCTATGGCCCTCCGGGACTTGGAAAAACTACCCTTTCCGGTATTATTGCCAATGAAATGGGTGTGCATATGAAAGTGACTTCCGGCCCTGCAATTGAGAAGCCTGGAGAAATGGCGGCGATTCTGAATAATCTTCAGGAAGGGGATATTCTTTTTGTAGACGAGATCCATCGCCTGAACAGACAGGTGGAAGAGGTGCTTTATCCTGCCATGGAGGATTTCGCCATCGATATTATGATCGGGAAGGGCGCTTCCGCCAGGTCGATCCGACTGGATTTGCCGAAATTTACCCTTGTAGGTGCTACCACCAGAGCCGGGCTTCTTTCTGCGCCGCTCCGCGACCGTTTTGGTGTGATTCATCATCTGGAATTTTACAGTAAGAAGGAACTAACCACAATCATCATGCGCTCTGCCCAGGTACTTGGAGTAGAAATTGACGTGAAAGGTGCCGGAGAGATCGCCATGCGCTCCCGGGGAACGCCCCGTCTTGCAAACCGTCTGTTAAAGCGTGTTCGTGATTTTGCCCAGGTGAAATATGATGGAAGGATCACTTACGATGTTGCATGCTTTGCTTTGAACCTTCTGGAGGTAGATCAATATGGTCTGGACAAACTGGACCGCCAGATCCTGACTACTCTTATTGTAAATTTCAAAGGCGGCCCTGTTGGACTTGACACTTTGGCAGCAGCCATCGGTGAAGATTCCGGTACTTTAGAAGATGTGTATGAGCCGTACCTTCTGAAAAATGGCTTTCTGAACCGCACCCCGAGAGGGCGGATGGCCTCCGCACTTGCTTACGAACACCTTGGTTTTCCTGTTCCGGAAATATAAAAGATAAACTTTTGTAAAAAATCCTATACTTTTCAACATTTTTCGATTATAATAGGAGTGCTTACATAAATTGTAATACGAAAAGATAATAAACAGACTGGTTTTTCCGGGCATATTGTGTTGCTGGTCACAGAGTGAACAGTAACAATATGAAGTTGCTGTTTTCTGCTAATATTCCGCGATACGGTTACTGTCTATAGAAGAAAAGCAGCGGATTATTTGTGGGTAACAGTGTAAGGAGAAGCTGGTAGTATAAAGATACAGGAGGCTTGAACGAATGGCGGTCAAGAATACAGCACAGGTGATCATCGGGGGTAAGATCATTACCCTTGGAGGATATGAATCAGAGGAATATTTCCAGCAGGTTGCATCATATATGAATAAGAAGATAGGAGAGCTGGAGACTGTGCCAGGATACGGCAGACAGCCTATGGAGACCAAGCATATGCTTCTCAGCCTGAACATTACCGACGATTATTTCAAGGCGAAGAAGCAGGTGGAGACTTATGAACTTGATCTGCAGCAGAAGGATCAGGAGATGTATGATCTGAAGCATGAGCTTATTTCTCTTCGTATGCAGATTGAAGAGGCACAGAAGAATGAACAGGAAGCCCTTGACGAGAAGAATCTCCTGGAGGGTAAAGTAAAAGAACTGGAAAAAGAACTGGATGAAATGCTGAAATAATAGCAGGAGGGATTGCTTAGGTGATTCCTCTTTTCCTTTATCAAAGTGTGTAAAAAACGTTTTCGCAATTTGCAGATTTAGGCCTGCTATACATAAAGGAAAAAGCTGTGAATTGTGGAGGCTGTTTTCATTGAAGAAACCTTAAATTCTCATAAAAATTGGAGGACAAACTTTGAATCCTAATAACATAGAATTGCTGGCTCCTGCCGGTTCCTACGAAGGCTTTGAAGCTGCACTTGGAGCAGGTGCGGACGCTGTGTACGTAGGCGGTGCAATGTTCGGAGCCAGAGCATATGCCCAGAATTTTAACGAAGAAGAGCTTCTTCGCGCCATTGATGTGGCGCATATTCATGGTAAGAAGCTGTATCTTACGGTCAATACCCTGTTAAAAAATAGAGAATTAAAAGAAGAACTGGTTTCCTATCTGGAACCATACTACAATGCAGGCCTGGATGCAGTGATCGTCCAGGATATGGGAGTATTTTCCCTTTTGAAAAAAGAATTTCCGAAACTTCACCTTCATGCCAGCACGCAGATGACTGTAACTGGTCCGGAAGGAATGAAATTCCTGGCAGATCAGGGGGCGACCCGGGTGGTAGCTGCAAGAGAACTTTCCCTTCAGGAACTTTCCCGTATGCATGAAGCCTGCCCAATTGAGATAGAGGCTTTTGTCCATGGAGCACTTTGCTACAGCTATTCAGGACAATGTCTGATGAGCAGTCTTTTGGGAGGCAGAAGCGGAAACAGAGGTCGTTGTGCCCAGCCTTGCCGTCTGCCATACCAGGTGAAGAATTTCAGGGCAAAAGAGTATGGAAAAGGAGAATTCTGCCCGTTAAGCCTGAAAGATATCTGTACCATTGAAATTTTACCTGAAATTATAGAAGCGGGAGTTACCTCTCTGAAAATAGAGGGCAGAATGAAGCAGCCGGCTTACACTGCTGGCGTTACCGGTATGTATCGGAAATATCTGGATTTTCTTTTTGAAAAAGGACCTGCGAATTATCACGTGACAGAAAAAGATAAAAAATATCTTCTGGATCTGTTTAATAGAGGCGGTTCCTGTACAGGCTACTATCAGATGGGAAATGGTCCTCAGATGATGGCATTTACAAATGAGAAAAAAACGGGGGAAGTTTTTCTGGAAACGAAGCAGCTGAAAGAGAAAATTACAGGCGAACTTCACCTTGTCCCCGGTTCTCCGGTTCTTCTTCATGTTTCCTGTCAGGGGGAAGATGCATATGAATGTGTTGGAGAAGTACAATACGCAAAGAGCCAGCCGGTAACGGAAGAGCGGGTGCGTCAGCAGATGGACAAGCTGGGAAACACCTCATTTATATGGGAAAAACTGGAAATTTATATGGAAGATTCCGTTTTTGTTCCCATGAAGATTTTAAATGAAGCGCGGCATCAGGCATTAGAGGATCTGAAGGAGAAGCTTTTACAAAAATACAGGCGAAACGTGGGAGACGAGCGGGTTAAGAGAATTGCGGAGGAGACGCCGGCAAAAATCAGTGCGATTGCGGCCTGTGATAATGTTCCCCGCAAAAAAGAGGAATACATTCCGGTTTACGTGTCCTGTGAAAGCGAGGAGGCTTCTGAAGTCCTCTGCCAAAAAGACGGAATCCAGGGTATTTATCTTCCTTACGCATTAATAGAGAAACATTTGCAGACAGGTCTTGACAATGGAAAAGAAATGTATCTTTCTCTTCCTCACATAACAAGAGAAAATCCACCGGAAGGCTATATGGAGCAGGTGAAAAAGTGGCTGGAAGCAGGGCTGAGCGGATTTCTTGTGCGGAATCTGGAGTCCTACAGTGCACTGGCACAGATGGGACTGGCAGACAAGTGTGTGCTGGATCACTCCCTGTATACCTGGAATGATGAAGCCATCCGTTTCTGGAAAGATCAGGGAATCCTTCGAAATACAGTTCCCCTGGAGCTGAATGAGAAGGAACTTCGCCACAGAGAAAATGCAGGCAGCGAGATGATTGTCTACGGCCGTCTGCCTCTTATGCACAGCGCCCAGTGTGTACGAAAGAATACTTCCGGCTGCAATGGACAGGAGGAGAGGCTTGTTCTGAAAGACCGTTATGACAAGGAATTTCCTGTAGTCTGTTATTGTCGTCCATGGAAAATGGGAAATACAAAGGCGGCAGAGTCGTGTTATAATATCATTTATAACAGTCTGCCATACGGTCTTTTGAAGGAAGCTGACAGGGTGAAAGAGCTTGGTGTTTTATCTGTAAGACTGGCTTTTACCATAGAAAGCAGGGAAGAAACAGAACGGATCGTGGAAGACTTTGTGGCTGCATATCATGGCAGCCAGGTATCTCACGAATATGAGTTTACAAAAGGTCATTTTAAAAGAGGAGCCGAGTAAAGGCGTATGATTAATATTGTTGTTGAATTATCCAAATATGTGATCCTGACACTGATGATCGTGTACACAGTTTTGTGCTACTACCTTGTTGTGGGGAAACACGCTTCAGACAGGAAAGGACTTTTAAGAAGTCAGATCACTTTAACCTTTTTTCTGGATTTTACCGCATTTGTTGTGATTTTTCTGAAAACCTTTGATTTTAAGGTTGTCATCTTTTATGCAGAAATGATGATATATTTTGCTGCGATCCTTATTTTATACCGCAGAATTTATAAAAATGCGTCTATGCTGCTTTTAAATAATATGTGCATGCTTTTAAGCGTTGGATTTATAATGCTGTGCAGGCTGGATATTGCCTCTGCCAATAAGCAGCTTTTGATCGTTGCGTGCGGAAGTGCAGTGGCGCTGGTGATCCCGGTTATGATCCGCAAGATGAAATTTCTCAAGGATCTTACCTGGGTGTATGCAGGGCTTGGGATTGTTCTTCTTGGAGCAGTTCTTGTTCTGGCACAGACAAGCTACGGCGCCAAGCTTTCTCTGATGGGAATCCAGCCTTCCGAGGTGATCAAGCTCACCTTTGTGTTCTTTATGGCATCCCTTCTGGCAAGAGAGGTAACTTTTAAGAAAGTTGTGCTGGCTACTGTTGTGGCAGGTCTCCATGTGGGAATCCTGGTGCTTTCAAGAGATCTTGGAAGCGCTGTAATCTTTTTTGCAGCTTATCTGGTGCTGATCTATGTATCAACCAGGAAGCCGGCATACCTTTGCATTGGAATTGCAGGCGGTACAGCAGGCGCTGTAGTGGCATATCACCTGTTTGGTCATGTAAGGCAGCGTGTCAGTGCGTGGAAAGATCCTATGGCAGTTTATCAGAATGAAGGATACCAGATTGTACAGTCCCTGTTTGCCATTGGTACAGGCGGATGGTTTGGAATGGGACTTTGCCAGGGCTCTCCGGAGAAAATTCCGGTTGTAAAAAACGACTTTATTTTCAGTGCGATCTGCGAGGAGCTTGGCGGGATTTTTGCCATCTGCCTGATCTTTGTGTGTATGAGCTTTTTCCTTACTATCGTGGAGATTGCCCTGCAGATCAAGAATCCATTTTATAAACTGATCGCCATTGGTCTTGGTGCGGAATATGCGTTTCAGGTGTTCCTTACCATTGGAGGTGCTACCAAATTCATACCTATGACAGGTGTGACTCTTCCTCTGGTCAGCTATGGAGGAAGTTCCATTATGTGTATGATTTTGATGATCGCTATTATCCAGGGCTTGTATATTTATAGAGAGGACGAGGACGAAGAAATTGAGAGACATCGACGAGAGGCAGCAAAGAGAGCGAGACAGAGAGCTGTTGAGGCAGCGGAAGAAAGAGATTACTAAAAAGCGCAAAGCCAGAAATAAAGAATATACCTTTGTTTCCATCTTCTTTGGGATTATTTTTATCAGTATGATCGGGTATCTGATTTATTTCGATGGCTTTAAAAGCGATGATTTTATTAACAGCCCTTACAATACCAGACAGGATTCCTTTTCCGACCGTGTAGTACGAGGTAAGATCCTGTCTTCTGACGGACAGATTTTGGCGCAGACCAATGTAAGTGAGGATGGAACTGAGACACGTAATTATCCATATTCCAATATGTTCTCCCATGTTGTGGGTTATGATACCAATGGAAAAAGCGGTCTGGAATCAGAGGCGAACTTTACCCTTCTGACTTCCCATTCCTTTTTTCTGACGCAGATGAAGAATCAGTTCCTTAATGAGAAAAATACAGGAGATACGGTTGTATCTACCCTGAATGCCAATCTTCAGAGCATTGCATACAATGCATTGGGTGACAGAAGAGGGGCTGTTGTGGTAATGGAACCATCTACCGGAAAAAGGCTTGTAGAAGTGAGCAAGCCTGATTTTGATCCCAATACCATTGGGGATAATTGGGACTATCTGGTAAACGACGAGAATGACAGCAGTCTTCTGAACAGAGCCACAAATGGTGCATATCCGCCAGGTTCCACCTTCAAGGTTGTGACTGCACTTGACTATTTCCGCAAAAAAGGAACTTTTGAGGGATACAATTATCTCTGTGAGGGAAGTATCACCTTGCAGGATCACACGATCCACTGTTATCACAATACAGTTCACGGGCAGGAGAATTTCTATTCTGCATTTGCAAATTCCTGTAACTGTGCATTTGCAGATATTGGAGTTGGTCTTGGGGGTGCGTCTCTTCGCGAGACTGCGGAGAATCTTCTGTTTAACAAGAGTCTGCCTCTGAACTCCTACAGAACCAGCAGCTTTTCCCTTGATGCAGATTCCGTAACGCCTCTGATCATGCAGACTGCCATTGGACAAGGCAATACTCTTGTGTCTCCTATGCATATGGCATTGATCACCTGTGCCATTGCAAATGACGGTGTTCTGATGAAACCTTATCTTATTGACGAGGTGGTAAATGACAATGGCGATTCAGTAAAAAAGACAGAACCGGTAGCTTATAAACGGCTGATGAGTTCCAATGAGGCCAATCTTCTTGGCAAATTAATGAAACAGGTGGTTGATTCCGGTACAGCTTCCGCACTTTCCGGCAGAAGCTATACAGTAGCAGGTAAGACTGGTTCCGCAGAGTTTGACGAGGAAGGACACAGCCATTCCTGGTTTATCGGCTATTCCAATGTGGATGATCCGGATCTGGTGGTTGCCGTGATCGTGGAGAATGGCGGTTCCGGCAGTGAGGCAGCAGTTCCGATTGCGGGACAGATTTTTGATGCTTATCACGCCAGCTAACAGCAATCTATATGATATTCCCTGTTGCCAGTTTTCTGAAAAAGAGGTATACTATATACAGTTTAGAAAACACACGCATTACAGGAGGATTGCAGCATGATAGAAGCAACGAGCTGTGGCGGTGTGGTAATTCATCGAGGTAAGATTCTTGCACTATATAAATCTTACAAAAACCGTTACGAAGGCTGGGTTTTACCGAAAGGAACCGTAGAGCCAGGAGAGACTCATGAGCAGACCGCATTGCGGGAAGTGAAGGAGGAAGCTGATGTCAGAGCTTCCATTGTGAAGTATGTAGGCAAGAGCCAGTACAATTTCACAGTGCCGGAAGACATGGTCAATAAAGAGGTACACTGGTATCTTATGACGGCGGATAATTATCATAGCAAGCCTCAAAGAGAGGAATTTTTCGTGGACTCCGGGTATTACAAGTTTCACGAGATTTACCATCTGCTTCGTTTTGCAAACGAGAAGCAGATCGTTGAGAAGGCGTACCAGGAATATCTGGAACTGCGAAGTGCCGGATTATGGGACAGGCAGCAGAAATATTTCTGATTCATGGGGAGAATAAAGGCTGCGTAGCTGATTTACGCAGCCTTTATTATATGATAATGTTGCTAGAGCCTGTTTGAAAAAGCATTCCCGCAATCTGCACGCCCCACTTTGCGGTATATTTTGCCCGAATTCGGTAGCCGTAGCCTGCTACGGCGCCCTCCTCCGGACAAAATCTCCCACAAATTGTGACGCACATCTTGCCGAAAGCCTTTTTCAAACACGCTCTAGCATCTGACAGGTTCGTTCTGTGAACGAGGTTCACAAGAAATGCTTTGCGGAATAGTTGCAAAATGTTTAAAATTTCCAGAGAAGGGAATCATTAATATAACAAAAGGTGTATGTCAAGCAGTAATAACAAAGGAGAGTTGTGCCGAATATGCTGAAATGGCGAGAAGACTATTATGTGGGAGAAGGAATCAAAGACGCGGCAAAAGCACGGAGGAGGATTGACGCAGGCAGGGTGGCTTTTGGTGTTTATCTGGTCACATTGTCTGAGAATCCGGGAAATCTTCTTGAAATTGTACCGTCCTACATGCTGATCCAGAAGAGCTATTATGCCAGATGTCCTGAGATTGTTGGTATGGCGAAGGGAAAAGACGAAGCCATTGATCTGGCAGTAGATATTGTGAAGAATATTTACGGGGAGACAGGTGCATTTCAGGTAAAAGAATATTTTAAGAACAGGTGAGCGCATGTTACATATACTGTGGATCCTCATAAAGTTTATATTGATCATACTGGGAATCCTGCTGGGACTTGCGCTTCTGGCAGTGCTTCTTCTGTTGTTCTGCCCGGTACGCTACCAGGCGAGGGCTGTGAAGGAGACCGGCAGCTTCAAGGAGACAGAACTGGAAGCCAGAATTACCTGGCTGTTCCACGTCATAGGCGTCAGGTTTTGCTTTCATAATGGAGAAGGAAAGCTGGTGGTCCTGTTTTTTGGAGTTTCATTAGAAACTATAAAAGGCTGGCTTAAGAAGCTAAAAGGCGGCAGAAGAAAGAACTCCGTCAGCCAAACCTCCAGGAGTAAGGCAAAGAAGAGGAAAAAGAAATCTGCGCAAACGAAGGGAATATCTCAGGAGAACAGAACAAAAAAGCCAGATGTAAAAGAAGCTTCTGGTGAAGAGTCGAATGTGAGTAATGCTGTTGCTGAAGAGAAAACTAAGCAGATGGCAGAGTCTCGCATAGAAACTGAGAAGAAAGCATCTCAGCCTGAAGCACATGCAGCAGAGAATTTTCAAGATCATGCGCCAAAAACTGAGGCGGTGCTGTTGGAAAATAATACAGCAGAACCGCAGACAGGGAAGCCATCAGCAGAGAAGCAGGAAGAAAATATCAAATCTGCTTCAAAGTCCGGCTTAATTACGCGTATTTGGGAAATACTAAGCAAAATAATCCGATTCCCGGGTAATCTGTGGAATAAGGTTATTTCAATAATTAAAGGTATAATTGAGAAAATTAAAAATATAAAGAAAACAATTTCAGGAATCACAGATAAGCTTGGCTGGTGGAAAGAATTTCTTACCAATGAACGGACCAAGGCTGCAATTTCTCTTATATGGAAAGATGCAAAAGGTCTGCTCCATCATGTACTTCCAACGAAATTGGAAGGTGATGTTACTTTTGGATGCGATGATCCGGCCATTACCGGGACAGTTCTGGCAGTGCTTGGTATGACCTTTCCATTTCACAAGAACAGGATTCATGTGAATCCGCTTTTTGATGGAGAGAACCAGCTGACTGGAAATGTATTTCTGAAAGGTCGTATTTATGGCATTGTGCTTATCAAGGCAGCAATAGAGATTTACTTCAATAAAAATATAAAATACGTTATCAACCGATGGAAGCATAAGGAGGACTAGAAATGGAAAACGAAAACAACTTTAAAGAAACCGTAAGCTCCCTGTTTAAGGGAATGGATGGATTTGTATCTGCGAAGACAGTGGTAGGAGATGCGATCCATGTAGGAGACACCATTATACTTCCCCTGGTGGATGTATCCTTTGGTGTAGGCGCTGGTGCATTTGCAGGTGATAAAAAGAACAATGGCGGCGGAGGTCTCGCCGGAAAGATGACCCCATGCGCAGTTCTGGTAATCCAGAATGGTACCACCAAGCTTGTAAACGTAAAGAACCAGGATGGTCTTACTAAAGTTCTGGATATGGTTCCTGACTTTGTAAACCGCTTCGCACCTGGCGGAGATAACAGCGCGGATGAAACTGTAGATTCTGAAGAGAACTAGATCGTGTCTGATCGAGTAACTGATTATAAAAGCTGCAGGCGGTTATTTTAGAAGTTAATGTGTTCAGATGTGGCATTTCAGCATAAAATATACTAAACCAAAGAGGCAAGGCTGTATGAATTATGGGAAAAGCTCTTGGTTTTATGCTGTTTTTCATCGGACTTGGAATGGTGATCGGCTTGCTTGTCTCCGAGACCACCGCACTTCTGATTGCAGCAGCTTTGTGTATGCTGTGTGGCTATCATTTATTTTGTAAATAAAATGGGTATGAAAAGATTATCAGCGAATCCTTTCATACCCATTTACATTTTATGTAACTATCCATTTATTAAAATAATATCTGTCTGGGAGAAGCTGCTCTGGAGTTTGTTGAAAAAAGGCTTTCTGCAAAATGTGCGCCACACTTTGCGGGAATGATTTTCAAACACACTTAGAAAATGCTTATTCGGGAAACAAAAAAATAGCCCCCACAAAACTGTGAGGGCAGGTGTTTCTTAGGCTCTTTCAACGTTTCCGGATCTTAAGCAGGAAGTACATACGTACATTTTCTTAGCTCCGCCTTCAGTTTTAACCTTAACGGATTTCACGTTTGATTTCCACATCTTATTGGATCTTCTATGGGAATGACTCACATTATTTCCGAAATGAGCACCTTTTTCACAAATTGCGCATTTAGCCATGATAGCACCTCCTTGACGCTTTTTTTCAACAGTTCATATTCTAACAGATGGAAAAACATTTTGCAAGCAAAAAAAGGAAAATTTTAAAACAATTTAAAATAAATTTGCTATTTGCGTGGATGCGTGCTAAAATTGGACATTGTGTTATGAATGAAAAAAGGGTATAATATGGTATATACATTTTGAAAATCAAATTAATGGAGGTAAACCATATGAAGGGACGTATAGATTCCGGCCTTGGCCAGATCATTATTGATACGGATGTAATCGCGACTTATGCAGGAAGCGTTGCAGTAGAATGTTTTGGTATTATCGGTATGGCCGCTGTCAGCATGAAGGACGGCCTTGTAAAGCTGCTCAGGAGAGATTCCTTACAGCATGGTATAAATGTTAAGATCACAGAAGATAATAAGATTCGCCTTGATTTTCATGTAATCGTGGCGTACGGTGTGAATATCAGCACTATTGCAGATAATCTTGTAAACAATGTGAAATATAAAGTCGAGGCTTTTACAGGAATGGAGATTGAGAAGATCAACATTTACGTAGAAGGTGTTCGTGCAATAGATTAGGATTAGAGGAGGAAACTTGTGGTGGATAGACAGACCATAGATGCCAAGATACTTTCCAGAATGTTTCTGGCAGGAGCCAAGAACCTGGAAGCGAAGAAAGAATGGATCAACGAGCTGAATGTATTCCCGGTTCCGGATGGAGATACCGGTACGAATATGACAATGACTATTATGTCAGCTGCATCAGAGGTAAGCAGTCTTACAGATCCTGATATGGAGACACTCGCCAAGGCTATTTCGTCCGGTTCCCTGCGTGGAGCCAGAGGTAACTCAGGCGTTATTCTTTCCCAGCTTCTCAGAGGCTTTACCAAGGGAACCAAGGGACATAAAGAAATGGATGCAGTTGTGATCGCAGCTGCTATGGAGAAGGCTGTAGAGACTGCATACAAAGCGGTTATGAAGCCGAAGGAAGGTACCATTCTTACAGTAGCACGTGAGGCCGCAGTAAAGGCTGCTGAGATTGCAGAGGAATCTGCGAATCTGGAGCTTTTCTTCCGTGCCATTTTCGAGCATGCTGAGAAGACACTTGCCCGCACACCGGAAATGCTTCCTGTCCTGAAAGAAGCAGGTGTAGTAGACTCAGGCGGACAGGGACTTCTAGAAGTTTTCCGTGGTGCATTTGATGGTTATCTTGGAAAAGAAATCGACTATTCTGCATTTGAGAAAGTATCTTCCGGTCCGGCAGTGACCAGGATCTCCCAGCAGGCAGAAGCGGATATCAAATTTGGATATTGCACGGAGTTCATCATTCTTTTGAACAAGCCTCTTCCAGATGAGGAGCTTCACAGCTTCAAGGAGTTCCTTACATCAATTGGTGATTCCATTGTACTGGTAGCAGATGATGAAATCGTGAAAGTACATGTACACACCAATCATCCTGGCCAGGCATTCGAGAAAGCGCTTACCTACGGTGCACTTTCCCGCATGAAGATTGATAACATGCGTGAGGAACACCAGGAGAAGCTGATCAAGGATGCCGAGAAGCTTGCACGGGAGCAGGAAGAACAGGAGAAGAAGGAAGCTGCTGCGAAAGCCGCCAAAGAGCATAAGAAATACGGATTTATCAGTGTTTCCGTCGGAGAAGGGCTCTCCACCCTGTTTAAAGAGCTGAATGTAGATTATATCATCGAGGGCGGTCAGACCATGAACCCAAGTACAGAGGACATGCTCAATGCCATCGCTGAAGTAAATGCAGATACTATTTATATTTTCCCGAATAATAAGAATATTGTTCTTGCTGCAAACCAGGCGAGAGACCTTACCGAGGACAAAGAAATCGTGGTAGTTCCTACCAAGACGATTCCGCAGGGAATCACAGCTCTGATCAGCTTCCAGCCGGAAATGAACGGAGAAGAGAATCTGGAAGCCATGATGGAGGCTGTATCCATGGTGAAGACCGGACAGGTAACATACGCAGTCCGCGACACCAGACTGGATGAGAAAGAAATCCACGAGGGCGATATTATGGGAATCGGTGATCACGGAATTCTTGCAGTAGGCAAGGGACGTGAGAATGTTGCCAAAGAGATGGTGGCAGCTATGGTAGACGAGGATTCTGAGGTGATCAGCATTTACTACGGTGCTGAGACCACAGAAGAGGATGCCGAGAGCCTTGCCGCAGAGCTGGAGGAAGCATATCCGGACTGCGAAGTAGAGGTAAATATGGGCGGACAGCCGATTTATTATTACATTATTTCTGTTGAGTAATGAATGTTACTGTTCACTGATAACGTTCCGCGAGGTGTTTTTTGTGAACAAAGTTCACAGAAAACCCGAGAATTAAGTTTGCGCAGCAAACGC
>NZ_JAQDKY010000029.1:16438-56019 GCF_027662325.1 Blautia faecis
AATGAATAGCTGCAGGGCTGCGAGTGATAAAGAGATGGAAGACAGGGTGGAAGATTTCCTCCCTGTCTTCTTTAACAATAAACATAGGCTCATTGGTAATATTAAGTTTTTTGCGCACCGTGAAGCTGTTATTGAGTTCGAAGTGGTTAGCATGTGCAAAGTGAAATAAGTATGGAAAATCGGCAGTCTTTGTTGTAAAATAATGAGAACACTTTTCGGGCAAATGAAGAAAGACCCGGAAACAGAGATGAATGATCAGAAAGAGAGGAAAAACAGTGGCAAAGCTTCTTCGGGAACTAAAAGGAGTAGGAGAAAAGACGGAAAAACTATTTCAGAAGATCGGTATCACCACAACAGATGATCTGCTCCATTATTATCCAAGAAATTACGACTCATATGAGGCACCGGAGGAAATTGGTTCTTTGAAGGAGAACTCCGTGGTGTCTGTTCGTGGAACTGTCACTGCCGGAGTCTATGTAAACAGGATCCGTAATCTTCAGGTGATCTCCATCACTGTGGCAGATACCACCGGAAAACTTCCTGTGGTATGGTTTAATGCCCCCTACTTAAAAAACACTCTGAAAAAAGGCAGCTGCTTTATTTTCCGCGGCAAAATCTCCAGAAAAAAAGGTCACCTGGAGATGGAGCATCCGGAGATTTTCACACCGGCGGCTTATGAAGAAATCCTTCACAGCATGCAGCCCATATACGGACTTACTGCAGGGCTTACAAACAAACTGATAATCAAGCTGATGCATCAGATCCTGGATGAACAGAGCCTGCAGACAGAATTTCTCCCAGATGAGATTAAGGAATTTTATCACCTGGCAGATGATAATTATGCCATTTCCACTGTCCATTTTCCAGGCAATATGCAGGAACTTCTGGTGGCGCGAAAACGCCTTGTGTTTGACGAATTCCTTTTGTTTATTCTGGCAGTACAGATCCTGAAGGGAAAAACAGAAGAAGCTCCCAATGCTTTTCCCATGAAGCCGGTATGGACCACAGAACAGGTTATGGAAGGTCTTCCTTATGATCTGACAAAGGCACAGCTAAACGCCTGGCATGAGATCGAAAGAGACCTTTGCGGACATACCCTTATGTCCCGGCTGGTTCAGGGTGACGTTGGAAGCGGAAAAACGATTCTGGCTTTTCTGGCAATGATCCTTACTGTGGAAAATGGCTATCAGGCAGCATTGATGGTGCCCACAGAGGTACTTGCAAATCAGCATTTTGAAGCATTTACAAAGCTGATAGAGGAACAGGAGATTTCATCCTGCCATCCGGTTCTTCTTACTGGCTCAACCACCCAGAAAGAGAAAAGAAGAATCTATGGAGAAATCGCATCCGGGGAGGCAAATGTGATCATTGGAACTCACGCCCTGATCCAGGAAAAAGTGGTGTACGAGAATCTTGGCCTTGTGATCACCGATGAGCAGCATCGCTTTGGCGTGAAGCAAAGAGAGGCACTGACTACCAGGGGAAATGCGCCGCATGTGCTGGTTATGAGTGCCACTCCCATCCCCAGAACTCTTGCGATCATTGTATACGGGGATCTGGATATTTCCATTATAGATGAGCTTCCTGCCATGCGTCTCCCGATTAAGAACTGTGTAGTTGGCACGTCTTATCGCCCGAAAGCCTACTCCTTTATAGAAAGGCAGGTGCGGGAAGGGCGCCAGGCGTATGTGATTTGCCCTATGGTAGAAGAAAGCGAGGGGGCAGACGGGGAAAACGTGACGGACTATACAGCACGGCTGAGAGAGATTTTCCCATCAGACATCACCATTGGAATGCTCCATGGAAAAATGAAGCCCAAGGAAAAGAATGGGATCATGGAACAGTTTGCAAGGGGAGAAATCCAGGTGCTGGTGTCTACTACAGTAGTGGAAGTAGGGGTAAATGTGCCAAACGCTACGGTAATGATGGTAGAAAATGCGGAGCGGTTCGGACTTGCGCAGCTTCATCAGCTGAGAGGGCGTGTTGGACGTGGGGCATATCAGTCTTACTGTATTTTTATGCAGGGAAATGAAGAGGAAGAGACCTCCAGGAGACTGGAGATTTTGAATAAATCGAATGATGGATTTTTTATAGCAGGGGAGGATCTGAAGCTTCGGGGACCGGGAGATCTGTTTGGAATCCGTCAGAGCGGACAGCTGGAGTTCCGGATCGGAGATATTTATCAGGATTCAGATGTACTGAAAGCTGCCAGTGACGCCGCAGGAGGAATTCTGGAGCTTGACAGGGAGCTGGATCTGCCCCAGCACGAAAAACTGAAGGAAAGATTGAATGCTTATATGAAATATGACCTTGAGAATCTTGGCCTGTAAGGTTATACAGGGAAATAGATGACGAAAAAAACAAGAAAATCCATCCATTTTTTGGCAATAACTGTGCAAGAAAACAAAAATTATCAGGATTTTAAGATTTGTACCCGAAGATTTCCTGAAATTAACAGGTTTTGTTTGTGTACTTTTACCTATGAATTCAGAGAAATGGTTTGTCAAGGGGGATTTTATCAGAACTTGCAAAAAAAATTGATTCGTAGTATTCTATCATAGAAGCGAAAACGAAGATTATATTCACCGTCAAGGAGGCTATTATAATGGCTACGAAGAGAACTACAAAAAAGGCAGAAACAATGGCAGCCAAGAAGGCTGCTAAGACTGTGGCTGAGGTTAAAGCTACAGCTGCAGCAGAGGTAAAGGCTGAGCCAAGTAAGGCAGAGGCTGTTAAGACAGCTGTTGTTGAGACTGTGAAAGCAGCTACAGAGACTGTTAAGGCTGCTACTGAAAGCGTTAAAGAGACTGCGAAAGAGGCTGTTAAGGAGACTGCAAAGGCTCCGGCTAAGACAGCTGGGAAGGCAGAGGCTAAGAAGCCTGCTGTTAGAAGAACTGCTAAGAAGGCTGCTGTTGCAGCTGAGGAGATTTTTATTCAGTATGCAGGCAAGGAATTCACTACTAAGGATGTAGTAGCAAATGTGAAAAAGGCCTGGACAGAGATGACCGGAAAGAAAGAAGAAGATATCCAGGATATTAAAGTTTACGTTAAGACTGAAGAGAATAAGGCATATTATGTAGTAAACGGTGAAGCAGAGGGACATTACGTAGAGCTGTAATTTCCCCTATATGAATGGCTTCAGGGAGTGTGTGTGCGTTCCCTGAAGCCTTTTTTTGTTTCGAGGGACGTGAGAGGAAGTGGGTGTCGTCTGGGGGCGGTGCCGAAATGGGGCGTCTGGCTCCGCCGCCTAGTGATCTATAAAATTGCAAACTCGCCCTTGCAGGGCTCAGACAGTGCAATTTTATAGATCGCTATGCTCGCCAGACGCCCCATTTCGGCAATGCCCCCAGACGGCACCCACTTCCTCTCACTGGTTACTGGGAAGGGACGGCGGCTGCAGGCAGCGCCTGGGGGAGGATAATTGTATAGGTGGGAAGGTGTAGGATGGATCGGGAAATGAAAAGGTTGTGTGCAGGATAGTGCTTAGTGTGGGGAAATAAATTGCTGGACAAAAGGGGGTAAATAGGATAAAATATTTAGATATAGACAGGAGTAGCCCCTTGATTTGACAAGGGGTCTTTTTATGAAAGGAATAAAGTATGTTTAATGAAATTGATTTCAGTAAGATAGATACGAGTATTACACCGCCTCAGGATGATACAGAGCGTCAGTATTATTATATGGCGAAGCTGGCTGAGATGGTGGCTTTGAGGGAGCGGGAGCTGGGACGGCGGATTACTTATTGTCTGCAGACGTTTGGGTGTCAGATGAATGAGAAGCAATCTGAGGTTGTCGCAGGGATTATGGATGAGATTGGTTTTAAGAGACAGGAAACAGAGGATGCGGATGTTGTGATTTATAATACCTGTACGGTTCGTGAGAATGCCAATCTTAAGGTGTATGGTCGCCTTGGTAAGTTGCATAGTCTGAAGAAGTCTAATCCGGATATGAAGATTGCTTTGTTTGGGTGTATGATGCAGGAGAAGCAGGTTGTGGATAAGATCCAGAAGGATTATCCATTTGTCAATCTGGTGTTTGGAACCCATAATATTTTTAAGTTTGCAGAGCTGTTTTATGAGATGGAGAATCGTGACAGCCAGCTGATCGATATCTGGGAGGGTACGGATAAGATCGTGGAGGAGCTGCCTACAGAGCGTAATTATTCTTTTAAGTCCGGTGTGAATATTATGTTTGGATGTAATAATTTCTGCAGTTATTGCATTGTGCCTTATGTAAGAGGGCGTGAAAGAAGCCGTGAGCCGGAGGCGATTGTGAAAGAGATAGAGGCTCTGGTGGCGGATGGCGTTACAGAGGTTATGCTTCTGGGACAGAATGTAAACTCTTATGGAAAGACTTTGAAGGATCCGGTGACTTTTGCACAGCTTCTTGAGAAGGTGGAGCAGATCGAGGGGCTGAAGAGAATCCGGTTTATGACTTCTCATCCGAAGGATCTATCTGATGAGCTGATCGAATATATGAGTAAGAGCAGGAAGGTGTGCCATCATCTGCATCTGCCTATGCAGTCTGGCAGCAGCCGTATCCTGAAGATCATGAACCGGCATTATGATAAGGAGAAGTATCTGGGACTGGTGGAGAAAATCCGTACAGCGGTGCCGGATATTTCCCTGACTACAGATATTATTGTAGGTTTCCCGGGTGAAACTGAGGAGGATTTTCAGGAAACTCTGGATGTAGTGGAGAAATCTGATTTTGATACTGCATTTACCTTTATCTATTCCAAGAGAAGCGGCACTCCTGCGGCGAAGATGGAGGATCAGGTTCCAGAGGATGTGGTGAAGGATCGTTTTGACCGCCTTCTGAAGCTGGTTCAGGAGAAAGGAAGAGAAGTCTCTTCCAGATTCCAGGGCGAGGTTCAGGAAGTTCTTGTTGAGACGGAGAGCAAGGAAAAGGGTATTTTCACAGGAAGAACCCAGTATAATCTGCTGGTTCATTTTCCAGGAACCCCGGATCTTCTTGGCAAGTATGTGAATGTGCGTCTGGATACCTGTAAAGGCTTCTATTACATGGGAGCAAGAGTGGAGGATTAAAGCACCTGCCGAATCGTTACAAAAGATTTATATATCAGATTTTTTGATGCTGTAATCCTGACTGTGAATGAAAAGCAATATTTGGCAAAAAGGCTACTGTCACTCCGTGACCAGTAACACGCTTTGCGATGCGCAGAAATCATGCATTCGCATGATTTCGTGCTGAGATTCCCGGGTTTCCTGTGAACTTTGTTCGTAAAAAATACCTCGCAGAACGTTACCATTGAACCGTAAAGTAAAAAGCGCAAATAATATAAATAATTACAAAAAAGGTTGCATTTTTGTGATAAATAGTGCAATATTATTATATTGAACACTCGTGGGAAAGGCGGCACCTGTAATGGTTAAAGGGCTGTGCAGGAAATTTAATGCATTGTTGAGGAAAGAAGCAATTCATGAGAATGAGCCTCAGCGTATATTGTTCCTTCTCAGAATTATATTGTTGATTCTGGGACTTTATTTTCTGATCATTCCGTTCGTATTCTGCATTGTGGGACCGAAGACAGAGGTCTGGACAGGATATATTTTCGCAGCAATGGCGGTTGCTGCTTTTTATGCAACATACCGGCTGAAGGTACACACCAGTGTGCTTGTCTGCAGCGGTCTGCAGCTGGCATGGATAATTGTGTTTGTTGTTCTCTATGGATGGGACTGCGGTATTCAGCATCTGATGTTTGAGATGCTGGTACTGGTATATTTTGCTGTCTACAATTCTCTTGTGTATAAGGTCAGCTATACAGTAGTTCTGTTTGCAGTACGATTCAGCCTGTTTTTGTACTGCAGGGTAAATATTTCTGTTTTTGCCCTGACAGAAACGGCTACAGTTGTATTACAGATCATAAATACCATTGTGACGTTTGTGCTTATGGCTGTAGCGTGCAGTATGTTCAGCTCCAATGTGGAATCTGCGGAGAAGAAGCTGGTGCTGTATAATGAGCAGTTGAAGAAACAGGCAGGGACCGATCCGCTGACAGGTTTGTGGAACCGCCGTCAGATGATACAGTACATTACGGAGAAGCGCAGGAAAGAGCCTGTTATGGCGTTTACCATTGGTATGGGTGATATTGATTTCTTTAAGAGAATTAATGACCACTGGGGACATGACTGCGGAGATGCGGTACTGGTATGGATCACACAGCACATGAGCCGGGAATTGGGTGAGCATGCCAAATTGTGCCGCTGGGGAGGCGAAGAATTCATCTTCTTTTTCCCGGATATGAACGGAGACGAAGTATGCCTTATGCTCAACACTCTTCGCATGAAGCTGGGCAACGATCTGTTTGACTGGAGGGGAGAATGGATTCCGGTTACTATGACGTTTGGCGTGGAGGAGAATGATTTCAAGTCCAATATAGACACCTTGCTGAAAAATGTGGATGCGAAACTTTATATGGGCAAAGAACAGGGAAGAGACCGGGTGATCTATTAAACTCACCGGGTCTTTTGTCGAATTAACAACAGTAATAAGCAGGAGAATAAAACTTGTATGTATACAGTTGAAGAAATAAAAAATAAAGTAAAAACAGGAACCTGGACAAAAGAGGATGTGGCACGCTGTGTGGAGGAGCTGAAGCAGATATCGGATTTTACTGTTTATACAGAAGAAATCTATTATATAAGTTATGGGATTTTTGCCTATAATTTTCGGGAATATGCTTATCCTCTGATCGAAATCTGCCGGGAGGCCGGAGTTCACATGGAGCGTTCCAAGGAGAAATCCAGACTTTATCTTGCCCTGGTAAGACTTTATTTCTGCCTTGGTTTTCCCCCGAAGATTGTGGAATATGGCCTGAAATATGCCAATTCCGGATTTACCTTAAGATCCCCTCTGAAATCCGTTTATAACACTATCGTAGCCGCTTTTTCAGACTGTGGGCTGTTTTTTGAGGCGGATTTTTATCTGGAGAAAATGATGGATATTTCCAGACTGGATCCCTGTGACAGCAGTGTGGATTTCTGGAATTCGGATACTTTAAATGAGCTGGTCTATTATGACAGCAAGGTTTACGTGAAGCTGGGCATGGGAGATGTTGCAGGCGCGGAGCAGGCGGCAGTGGATATGCAGGCGATTCTTACAGAACGGGAGATTCCTGAAGATGGCAGAGCTTTTTTCCTGCTTCAGAAGGAATTTACGGACTTGTACCTTCGTCTTTACCAGCAAAAAGACAAGGCGGCCATTGCGGAAGAATTCAACAGTTATATGAAGAAAATGGAAGCCGGGGAGGGTGCCAGGGATACCTTAAGCTTCTGCGTCTGCTATTTCGGAGAGTTCCTTCAGGTAATGGCGGAGGAAGAACGCTGGGACGATATTATACGTATTGGCAGCTACATTAAGAATGCCAGGAATTTCAGCGGAAGCTTCTGTCCGGTTTATAAGCTTATGCGCACTGCTGCATACAGAAGTGACCGGGAAGAGCTTCGGAGACAGATACCGGAATTCGAGAGAATGTATCTGGAGTCTCTGGAGCAGGAGAAGGAGAATTACAATCAGATGGTACGTCTCCTTACCCGTGAGGAGCTTCGGATTGAACGCCTGAAGGTGTCCATGGATAAGGATGCCCTTACCGGCTGTCTGAACCGTGCGGCTTTTGACCGCAACAGCAGGCGTTTTATGAAGAATCATAAGAAGGGCAGCCTTGTATTTATTGACCTGGATTATCTGAAGCTGATCAATGACTGCTATGGCCATGAAAACGGAGACCGTTATCTGGTGTGTTTTGCAGAGAATATGAAGTGTGCTATGGACAGGCAGGATCTTCTGTACCGGTATGCAGGAGATGAGTTCCTTATTTTGTCTGCACTGGAGCCGGAGCAGATCCAGGGACGGTTAAACGAAATTCTGGAAAAGAGCCCGATCCATTTTGATATTAACGGAGAAAGCCGCAACATCAGCTTTTCCTATGGCATTGTGGCATTTGAGGAAAAAAAGGGAAAAATCGCAGATCTGGTGAAGGAAGCGGATCAAAGAATGTATCAGTGCAAGAGCCGGAATCATGAGCGTATTTCCAAAAGAGGTGCGGCGGAATGATCACGCGGGAAAATATTATTCATTTTTACACCAAATACAAAGAAAATCTGAAGACGGAAGATCAGATTCAGGAGAATCTGCTGAAGGCAGAAGACCAGGAGGCGTGGATCGAAAATCTGAAGAACAAATCCAGAATGATGCGTAGGCTTTACATTGAGAATGAGGCACTTCTGAATCTGTATATCCGCCCCTTCCTTGACGGGGAGGCGAGCCTGAACGAGGAACTGGCGAGAGAATTTCTGCATCAGATCCGCATGGCCGATGATGAGGGCTATGAGGATAACCTTGCCATGCTGGAAATCCTAGAGCTTCTGGATGGATATTTTCAGAAAAGTGATGATTTGGACTCTTATATCTGGACGCTGAACCTTCTGGGAAATTTTTATAACCGTCCCTTCAGTGATGAAGATGGAAAGAAAGGAGCCATGTATTTTGACAGACTGCGGGCACTTTCTTCCAGATATTTTGAAATCGAGGATTTTGACGTAAGGAAGCGAATCCTTTTTTCTTATTATAATTTTCCGATAGTGTTGATGAACTTTAATCTGGACACGGCCAAGGAGCTTTTGCAGTACATTGATGAGGCACTGGAGTTTTATAATGATGAGAAAGTCCGGGAATTAGACGGAGAGAGGTTTGATTTTGATGAACTGATCGAAGAACTAAATTATGATCTTCTTGGAAATTCAGTCCTGAGATTTACCGTGAGGGAGATTGATCCGGAGCTTCTTTCCAGAGCATCCCGGGTTCTGGAAGAATATTATCAGCGTGAGCTTAAGAAGAATCCGGAGCCCTACGAAATGCTAGATGAAATATACTGTAATTATAAGTCCTGTCTGTTCTATCAGGGGAAGATAACCTGCACAGAGCTTCTGGAGGATTACCGGAAATTCTGTGAATACAGTATGGAGCATGACGATCTGGACAGCCAGGAGGGAGTGCCTTTTTCTGACAGCCGCTATTTTCAGGTTGCGATCAACCATCTGCCGACGATTTTGGAATTGTTGGAGAAATATGCGGATGAATATCACGGAGCACCAGATCTCCGTGATTTTTGTGTATCCAATTATGTGCATGCTATTCGCAGGCTGTCCAGGACAGAAAACGATACCTTTGTAAATGATGTAGTATGGCGTTCTCTCAGGGATGTGTTGAAATATATTACCGGAGATGAAATAAACACCCTGGTTCTTATGCAGATCATGGTAAGCCGGGATGAGGGCACTGCCATGCACAGTGCAATGGTGGAGCAGATTGCCAGGCGAATTCTGAATGTAGTGATGAAAAAGCGGCCGGAGCTTCTGATTGGAACCTTTGGTTATGAGAACGTGGTGGAAGTGCTGGAAAATCAGGAGACCATTCTGGACTATGTTTCCCAGTCTGCACAGCTTCTGGATATTGGAATGATCAGACTTGCATCTATTGTGAACAAGCAGTCACGGCAGCTGACACAAAGGGAAAAGAATGGTATTCTCAGCCATCCCTGTGAAGGGGCTAAATTCGTCGAGGAGATTCCGGCTCTTCGCAAATATCGGGATGCTGTTCTGGGACATCACAAATCCTGGGATGGAAAAATAGGATATCCGGCAGATTTTGACAATACCAGGTCAAATGAGCGTATTCTTATTGAAATACTGCATATCAGCGATTGTCTGGATGCAGCCACTGACTTTGTGGGACGAAGCTATAAGAATGCCAAGAAGCTGGAACAGGTAGCGGAGGAGTTTTCCTGGGGAAAGGGTTCTGTTTATTGTCCAGAGCTGGTGGAGCTTCTGGAAGAGGACAAAGAACTGCAGGCAGATCTCAGATATCTGCTGGGAGCGGGACGCATCCGTACCTGTTATTCGGTATATGGCAAGGCAGTAGATCAAACTGAAATAGAAGAAAGCAGGTTGTTCACAGATATTGAAAACTGGGAAGCCAGCAGCCGGAAGCAAAGTGATGAAGAGGGAGATACGATTCTCGATTTCCTTCACAAAAGCGGAAACGAGAGCCGTCAGCTTCTTGGAGCACTGGCAAGGAATTCTCTGATCATTTTGTATGTGGATATGATGTCTGGCGAATACAAGGTATACTACCGCGGAAACCAGAGACTTCTGGATAAAAAGATTCCGGACGGTTATTACGGAGACTTCCTGAAAGAATATCTGGCGCCAAACTGTGAACCGGGTGATTGGGAAAAAGTACGGCTGAAAATCAGACTGTCAGAGCTTTCTCGTATATTTTTGGAGCAGGAGGGCAGCTATGAGTGTGAAGCCCGGATCCGGGCAAAAGATGCTTACCGCTGGGTGCGGTTCCAGTTTATCTGCCTGGACGAGGAAAATGTCATGCCTGGCATGATGACTGTGATCGCAACAGATGTCCAGGAAAGCCACAGCAGAAATGAACAGCTGATGAACAGTCTGAAGGAGGCATATCAGTCTGCAGAAGAGGCAAACAAGGCAAAAAGCATTTTTCTCAGCAGTATGTCCCATGACATCCGTACTCCTATGAATGGAATCCTTGGTATGACCCAGATCGCCATGAACCATCTGAACGATCCGGCACGTATTCTGGATTGTCTTCAGAAGATCGACGATTCTTCCAGACACCTTCTGGAGCTGATCAATGAGGTTCTGGATATGTCGAAAATTGAGAGTTCGGATACGACGCTTCATGAGGAACCACTGTACCTGAGCAAAACCATGAAAATTGTGGATGGAGTATGCCGTCAGGCAGCTGTTGACAAACACCAGATTTTTGATATGGATATAGAAGAAATCCGGGACGATCATGTGTTGGCAGATCCGGTAAGACTCAGGCGGGTTTTGATCAATCTGATTTCCAATGGAGTGAAGTACACGCCTGAGCATGGATGTGTGCAGGTAAAGGTTACCCAGGGCAATAGCTTTGCAGAGGGAAAAGCAAGCTATTCTTTTGTGGTGAAGGACAACGGAATCGGAATGTCGGAAGAATTTCAGAAGAAGCTGTTTGAGCCTTTTTCACGCGAAGATAACAGTATGACAAATGCTACCCAGGGAACAGGACTGGGACTTTCTATTGCCAAGTCTATCATTGTGCAGATGGGTGGAAGTATTGAGGTAAAGAGCATTCAGGGGGAAGGTACGACTTTTTTTGTGCGGCTGGATCTGAAGCTTGTGGAAGAAAAGAAGGAGGCTGACCAGACCTTACTGGCAGCAGAGGCTGGAGAAAAGAAGGAAAAGGATCCGGGCTTTTTGAAGGGACGCAGGATCATGCTGGTGGAGGACAATGAGCTGAACCGGGAGATTGCGTACGAGCTTTTGTCCGAATCTGGTCTGATCGTGGATGTGGCAGAGAATGGACAGGATGCGATCAAGCTTCTTGGAACCCGGCCGGAGAATTATTATGAACTGATCTTCATGGATATTCAGATGCCGGTGATGAATGGTTATGAGGCCACGGCAAATATCCGTGCAGGAAAGAGCGATTACTGGAAAACTATTCCGGTGATCGCCATGACCGCAAATGTGTTCCAGGAGGATGAGAGCCGGGCTGCAGAGTGTGGAATGAGTGATTATGTAACTAAGCCTATTGACATGAATGTGATTTATTCTGTCCTTGAAAAATGGCTTCGGGGACAGAAAGGATGATGTGAGCCAGTACCTGTCAGAGCTTTTTATATACTCTGGCAGCAGACCGGAAGGGGCTTCCGGTGGTGCTGGCATATGGATGAGGGAGCGATAGAGTTGAGTAAGAATAAGTACGAAATTGATATGTGTAACGGAACCATTATGGACAAGCTGGTTTCTTTTGCCATTCCGCTGATGGTTTCCGGAATTCTGCAGCTGATGTTCAATGCTGTGGATATTATTGTGGTGGGACGGTTTTCCGGCAGCCAGGCCCTGGCAGCAGTTGGTTCTACTACCGCTTTGATCAATGTGTTTACCAATCTTTTTATTGGTGTTTCACTGGGAGCTAATGTATTGGCTGCCAGGTTCTATGCGGCAGGTAAGGCGAAGGAGATGTCGGAAACGGTACATACGTCTGTTACACTGGCTTTGGTCAGTGGTGTGGCGATGGCTGCTGTAGGACTTGTTTTTTCAAGATGGGCACTGGAGGTTATGGGAACGCCTGCTGATGTGATTGACCAGTCCACTTTGTATATGAGGATTTATTTCCTGGGAATGCCGTTTTTTATGCTTTATAACTATGGTGCAGCTATTCTGCGTGCGGTAGGGGATACCAGGCGTCCGCTGATGTTCCTGGTCGTGGCAGGTGTGACCAACGCGGTGCTGAATATGATCCTTGTGATCGTGTTTCATCTGGGTGTTGCAGGTGTTGCCATTGCGACCATTATTTCCCAGCTGATTTCCTGTATTCTGGTTCTTAGATGTCTGTATATGACGGACAGCAGTTATCAGCTTCGGTTTTCCAGATTGTGCATGAAGAAATTTTATCTGGTACAGATTTTCCAGGTGGGAATACCGGCAGGAGTGCAGAGTACGGTTATTAACATTTCCAATGCGCTTTTGCAGTCTTCTGTAAATTCCTTTGGTTCCACTGCTATGGCTGGTTATACGGCGGCGAATAATATTCTGGGATTTTTGTATGCATCTGTAAATGCGGTCACTCAGGCCTGTATGAGCTTTACCAGCCAGAATTATGGCGTTGGGAAATATAAACGTATGGACAGAGTGCTGCTGGACTGCGGAATCCTGTCCTTTGTGATCGCCCTTGTGCTGGGATGCGGCTCTTACATGTGTGGCGGTGAGATCCTGAAGGTTTACACAGAGGACCCGGAGGTTATCCGATGCGGTGTGGAAATTCTTTCCATCACCACAGTGCCTTATTTCTTATGCGGAATCATGGATCTTTTTCCTGGCGCTCTCCGGGGAATGGGACATTCCGGTGTGCCTATGATCCTTTCTATTATCGGTACGGTTGGTACCAGAATTGTGTGGATCTTCTGGATATTCCCACAGCACAGAAGCCTGTACACCTTGTTTATTTCCTATCCGGCATCCTGGTTCATTACCATTGTGCTGCAGGTGGTCTGCTTTGTGTTTGTGAGACGGACGGTTCATGGACAGCTGAAGGGTACCGGGAAAGCAGCGTGATGGAAAGAAAGAAGAGAAATGTTATAATATGTTTCTGAAACGGGTAAGAGCCAGGGAAAGCGAAACGCTTCCCTGGCTCGTTTTTAGCTTCCGTTCCCTCTGAGCTTCACGAAAGATAATAATGGAAAATGACATAATTGGGTAAGTGTGAATGATTCAATAATTCGGCTGGGCTAACTTCCTCCCATTAAAGTTAGTGCAGGCGATTATTTGTGTGGACATTTGGCGTAAGTTGTTGTGCTTACGTAGTCCATGATGACAAGATGATTACATTTTTGACAAATTTTTGCAGTATAGCGTTTTACTTCACAACCACCATTACTTTTTGAATTATGAACATCAGCATATCCAGATTTAAAATCGTGAGTACAAATAATTGCACGTGGCTCTAAATCGGAGTCATTGACTAAGATATTCACATGTTCATCTGTTTCAAAGTAGATATTAGAATTTGCAAAGGGGTTGTTTGAAGCACTGTCAACAAATGATACTGTTTCATTAAGTTGCACAGAATCTGCAGCTTCCGTCGTTTGCATCGGCGCATACCCAAACACCGTAGTCCCGCTCAAAAATACAGATGCCAATATTGCCGCAGCAGTACCAATTTTACTGGCTTTTCTATTCTTCCTCATAATAAATTCCACTCTCCTTTTCATTGTATGTTTGGCCCCCAATAAGTTGTTTTTCCAGACTACAGGAACCTGTCTGTTCCTTGCGGAAAGATTCACGAGAGCGACTGCGTAGGCTTTTCTCTCCTCCGTGGTGAAACCTTCGGTGGCGGCTTGATCTGCAATGTTTTCGGAAAAGCTGGTGTAAAGCAGAAGCGTAAGCAATGTTAACGGATTATAAAAATGAAGGCAAATGGCTAACAGGCAGAGCAGCTTTACAGCTGAGTCATGGCAGCACAGGTGTGAATATTCGTGCCGCAAAATCATTTCTGACAATCTGGAATCCGCAAGGCTCTCCGGCGCGACAATGAAAGGCTTCAGGAAACCTATAGTATAGGGAGAACCAATAAGGGGAGAAATACGGTATTCTACATCCCCGATTCCAGGTAAGAAACAAGTTCTTTTCTCAGTAATCTTTTTCAGCTTTCGCGTGAGCCGGTGATACTTTATGATTTCGTAAACACTGAAGCCTGAGATTAAAAATAGCCAGCATAATCCAATCATAAGAATTCAGTCGGACATCCATAATGAAATTCCGTGATAAGAAATTGCTTCTTTGTCGTCAAAATTGATGTAATAAGAGATGTTTGCAAGAGCGTCTGTTCTTATCAAAACATCTGTTGGCATCAGATATTTAACCACCTGAAACGGTATCAAATACCCCGCCAGACTCAGAAACACCAGGTTCCGGCCAAGCCGGTATGAAAATTTTTTCCTTTGGAGAAGCAATAGCAGGAGACAGATGATCAGTGGCACTGTTCCTGCTATGCTCATACAGATTAAAAGCATGCAAGTCCCTCACTTAAAATTTGTCAATAAAATCCAGCAAGTCCTTCTGATCTTCTTCGCTGAGATCGGAATCTTCGGCAAAGGCACAGAACAGACAGGTAAGTGAATTTTTAAAGCTCTGGAAATCAGAATCTCCAGAATCCCTGCAGCTGGTCTGGCGATTTTTTATCAGCTCCTTCATCGCATTCCGGAACAACAGGTTCTTCTTATCAAGCTTTCGTCTAAGCTGCAAACAGTGTACGAAGAGACCTAAGGTTACCAGAGGAAGGATAAAGGATAACAGAATTGCTTTCGCCAGGTAAAAGGCAGCAGCCGGCTGATCCAAATTCGGAATTCCGTTCATCATGCAGATCAGCAGCGAGCATCCGGTGACGATCACAAAGAGAACGCCGGATAAGGTTAAAATTATTTTTTTCATTGAGTACCTCCTCATTCTACGTAGAGCGGGAATTCAGAAATAATTTTGTTTTCTGCTCCCTTCACTATATATACGAAAACCAGAGAAAGAAATAACACGAAATCTGAAAAAATTTTTGGAAATTTTTCAGATAAGATAAATTTATGGTATACTTACAGAGAGATTGAGAAAAATTACAGGTCTGATATCATATCAGATATTGAAAAGACACTTCCTGACAGTGTGTAAAAATCAACGCTTCGTTAGGAAACTGTCAAATAATCATAGAAGGAGAACAATTATGCCCAAATTTCTGATCATCGACGGCTCCTCCATGCTGTCCACATCCTATTACGGAAATCTTCCCAAATCTATCCTTTTCGCAAAGACAGACGAGGAAAAAGAGAGACACTATCCGGAAATCCTGCACACCTCCGATGGAAAATACACAAATGCCATGTTCACCATGCTTCGCACCCTTCTGGCTGTCTATAAGAAGGTAAAGCCGGAATACGTGGCATTTACCTTTGACATGACAAGAGATACTTTCCGCCGCACCCAGCTTGGCGCCGATTTTTACAAAGCCAATCGCAAGGAGACTGCCCAGCCATTAAAAGAACAGTTTATCCAGATGGAAGAGCTTCTGGAAGCAATCGGCTGTCCGGTATTTATGAGTCAGGACTATGAGGCTGACGATTATGCGGCATCTCTTGTGGAGAAATTCCAGGGCCCGGATCTGCAGACTTACGTGCTTACCAAGGATCACGATTATTTTCAGCTGGTAAGCGAATATACCCGCATGTGGCGTGTTGTTACGAAGGATAAGCTGGAGAACTTGAAGGATGCATATGGCCTGTTTGGAAAAGAGGCTTACGAGGAACTCCCTTCTAATGTATTTGAATATACACCGGAAATTGTCTGTTCTGAGGAAGGGGTATATCCGGAACAGATTCCTGTGCTTCTGGCGATCACCGGAGATCCAGGCGATGGAATTCCAGGCTGTAAGGGCGTTTCCTCAGCAGCAGCGCCGCTTGTAGCAGAATATAAAACCCTGGACGCGATCTATGAAGCAATTGAGGACTGCGAAGACGTGGCAAAGAAAGAAAAGGAACTGAATACTTTCTGGAAAGAAAACCTTGGAATAGGCAGAAGCCCTCTGAAAGCACTGAAAACAAATAAAGAGATGGTATACTTAAGCGAACAGCTGGCAACCATGAAACGTGACATTGAGATAAAAGAAAGCCTGGAAGATATGCGGCTTCATATTAATGCAGAAGAACTGATCAGACAGTTAAAACGCTACGAAATGAACAGTATTTTGACGGAATATGAAAAAACACTAAAATAGTCAAAAAATAAAGAAAACACTTAATTGTCAGAAAAAAGAGAAAATATCAGAAAAATACAAACTGGGGGGGGTAATGCGCGTTTATTTACACAAAAAATACATAAATTTTTCACAAAATACTTGCCTAAAACGGAGTAATACGCTATAATTTCCCCATACTACTTATTGATCAATTTCAATAAATTTAATTCATGGAGGGAAATGTATGAAGAAAGATTTGAAAACACTCAATAAGTCTGTTGCAATTGCAATTGCAGCGGCAATGACCGCAACTTCCGCACCGACACCACTTCTGGCGTCAGATTTTACAGATGGAGGAGATTTCGTATCTGAGTCTCCGGCAGCGGAAGCGGACACCACAGAGGAAGCTGCTGTAGAGGCAGATGGCTTCGGAGATGAAGCCGCAGTGGCAGCTGTTACAGAGGATGGCTTCGGTGACAGCGAGGCAGTTGCAGACGCAGAAGAGAGCGGAAGTACCGATGAGGTTGCCGCTTTTGATGCAGAGGCACCTGGCAAGATCGGACATGTTGCATTTGATGAGGAGGATAAGAATGTTCTTACTTGGTATGCGGATCAGAAGGCAGATGAATACCAGATCCGTGTAACAGACGGAGAGTACACTTACCGCTACAATTATGATGCAAGCGAGCCAGAGACCGGTTATCCGTCCACAGTCAACTTAAGCTATAGTCTTACAAGTCTTACCATGCGGCCGTTCAAGGTTGACGCAGAAGGAAACCTTGTATACAAACCAGATGGTAAAGACGGATATATTGCAGGCCTTGAGAATGGCAAGACATACAAAGTTTCCGTTCGCGCCGTAAACCGTAACAGTGCAGATGGAACTGTTGCATATGGTGAATGGTCTGATGCTGTAGATTATACCTACGCAAAGAAGGTCGCTGAGCCGAAGAGTGTGACAATTTATGCAGCTGAAAGAAAGAATCAGATCCAGATATCCGGCGAGAACCAGAACCTCGAGGTTTCCATTAAGGATGAAGCTGGAAATGAATATTATTCTTATGCATACGGAGCAAAGGAACCCTCCTATGTAACTACTTCAGGTAACTGGATCAATTTCTATGAGAATTACGGTTATCTGCTTAAAAAGAACGACACCACAGGTCTTTATGAAGTCGCTTCTGATGCAGACGGAAAATATATCGGTGCTTTCCAGAAAGGCAAGAAATATACCGTTAAAGTCCGTGCATATACAGGCTCCGGCGACGAGAAGAAGGTAGGCGACTGGTCCAATGAGCTGGTTGTAGAAGCAGACGACAGCGGCAGTCTTGTACCAGAGAAGACCGGTAATTTCAAATACAACGATGAATATGAATATGTAAGCTGGAACCGTATCCAGAATACATATGTATCCCAGTACGAAGTTGAAGTAGATGGAAAAGTTGCCTTTACAACAGATTCCAATTATTACGATCCAAACTTCTATTTAGGAAGAACCTACGGAGAGTTCAAATTTGAAAGAGGTAAAACCTATACCATCCGTGTCCGCGGAATTAATTACAGATATGAGAATGGTGCAAACAAGAAGCAGGAAGGTGAATGGTCTGACGCTTATACAGTAACTTATAAAGCTGTAGATACAAGCCTGAAGAAAGTCTCCGGTGTAACAGCTTCTTCTTATGTTCTCAGCTGGAATCCGGATAAGAATGCAGACAGCTATGAGATTAAGATCACAGACGAAGCTGGACGTGAGTACTTTGAGTCACTGGCATCCGATCGGAAGAGTGGCAGGTATACCAGAGTAAGCGGCACCAGATATTCCTTTGATGAGTCTGATTATAGAACTTATACAAGCGTAGACGGAGTTCTGGAACCTGTTATTTACCCGGCTACCGGTCAGCCTGTTTATGCATTTGAAGACGGAAAGAACTATAATCTTTCTGTTCGTGCCGTTAAGATCGGAGAGGATGGCAAGGAAGTATACGGAGACTGGTCCAATGCATTTGCATACAAAGTAACTGCTTCAGATGTAGGTACCAGTGAGAAGCCTGCAGCTGTTTCCGGTGTAACCGTAAACACAGAGGACAGTGAGCCAACCCTGCGCTGGAATGCACTTGACAATGTAAACAGCTATGAAATCCTTGTAAAAGATTCTGCCGGCCGTGAATACGTGAGCTCAGCTTCTCTGAAGGATGACGGAACTGTTGATAAGACCTATTACAGTGCCGGACGCGATAATTTCCCAAGCGTTTCCCTGTCACGGCTTAAATATCTGTATACATATACAACAGATTCTAAGGTTTCATTTGATCGTGTGAGAGATGAGAATGGCGATCCGATCAAGGCAATGGCTCCTGGAGAATCCTATACCTTCCAGGTACGTGCAGTACGCACTTATACTGTTGATACAGACGGAAAGAAAGTCACAAAGACCGTAGAAGGCGACTGGTCAGCACCGTCCGCAGCATTTACAGTAGATGCTCTTCAGCCGATCACAGATCTTCAGTATGTAAAAGCTGACGATGAGTACTATTATTTCACATACAGTGCAAAGGTTGATTTAGACAGCGTATGGTATCAGATCGCAACAGGCACAGAATTTACTACTGCAACTATGGTAAGTGACTGGAGCAGCTTCTATTATGATGGCTCAGCTGGTTCTGCGAAACTGAAGATCAGCAAAAACAACAGTAATCTGGAAGCAGGAAAAACCTATTATGTTCGTGCAGTGAGCAGTGCAGACAGACCGGAAGAGGAAGAGGTTGCAAAACTGAAACCTGTAGCAGTCTCCTTCACTACAGATGCAGAAAAGGCACCTAAGAATGTAACTGGCTTAGAAATGTATAAAGAATCTGCAAACAGCTTCGAATTCCGTTTTGATGCTGTTCTGGAAGATGGCGACTCTTATGAACTCCAGTACACAGATAAGGCACAGCCTTCCGAAGAGGACTGGGTAACAGCTTCTTCTAGTGGTTACTATGATGAAGATGAAGATGAGTACTATGAGGATGATGATGCACTTACATTGAGAAAATCCTT
This sequence comes from Blautia faecis, assembly GCF_027662325.1. Taxonomy (NCBI): domain Bacteria; kingdom Bacillati; phylum Bacillota; class Clostridia; order Lachnospirales; family Lachnospiraceae; genus Blautia; species Blautia faecis. The sequence continues at coordinate 35,795 of NZ_JAQDKY010000029.1, forward strand.
ATTAAAAGAAGGAGCAACCTATGTAAGAGTTGTCGCTTATGTAAAAGACAAGAGCGGAAACAAGAAATACGGTACTCCTTCCAATGTAGTAGCTGTCAATGTATCCAAAGCCACTTCAGCGATCAGCAACCTGAAGCTGGTTGAGAAAACACCGGATGGTTATGTATTCTCCTATGACGGAACTGTAAGAAAAGAAGAAGATGTAGAATTCTGGTATTCCGAATCACCTGAATTTGTAAATGATTACAAGGTTACAGATTGTATTTCTGGTGAGAATAATAAGGCAACACTTTACTTTGAATCACTTACACCAGGCAAGACCTATTATGTGCGTGCCCGTGTAAAAAATGATAAGGCAGCTACACTTGCACAGAAATACAGTGCATACACAAATACAGCATCATTTAAAGCTGGTATGCCGAGTATATCTGTAACAAATGTTATCACAGCTAAGACCGTTACCTTAAAGATGAGCGCTGAAAGCGGATCAGAAAGCTGGCTTACCGGCTATCAGATCCAGAGAAAGAATGGCAAGAAATATAAAACAATTGCCAAAACTACAGACAGCGTTTATAAGAACACCAAACTGAAAGCAGATACCACCTATACTTACAGAGTAAGACCATATTATTATGATTCCGAAACAGGCAAGACCACTTATGGAGCATGGGCTTATAATAAGGTTACTACCTGGGGCGGTGCGCTGAAACTGAAAGCAACACCTAAGAGCACAACTTCTGTAAAACTGTCCTGGACCAAGATCAAAGGTGCTAAGGGATATGAGATTTACAGATGTGAAGGATCTTCTATTGGAGATACTGTAGCAGCTGGCATGACCAACAATTTTGCTAAGTATAAACTGATCAAGACTACAAGTGCAAAGGCTTCCAGTTATACAGACAAGAAGCTTCAGAGCGGTATGGATTATTACTATCTTGTAAGAGCTTACAAGACTGTAGGAAACAGCAAGTATTACATTGATGAAGGTGTATATGCAAATCTTAGCTTCGAGATGACTACCGTTAACAGAATTTCTTATGCAAACGGTAAGATGAAGTTAAGCTGGCAGCCGGTATATGCAGGAAAGGGTTATCTGGTTGAGAAGAGAAATGAAGAGACTGGTGCATGGGAAACCTATAAGACACTGAAAGCTTCCACATCTTCCATTACATTCCCGGCAGCAGATACGGAAACAACCTATCGTGTACGTGCATACAGAGGACAGGAATACAGCAATGAAATCAGAGCAACAGTTAATCCTGTTTTAGCAACTCCTGGCAATGTAAAAGCTGTTGCAAACAAAGCAGATGGAAGTATTACTGTAACATGGAATCCGGTAGCAGGTGCTGATTACTATCGTGTATACAGAACCACCTCTTCTTGGAACAGATATAACAAAGACAGCAATTCTTACAGCTATAGTTACGGTTCCAGTACAACTGTTCCGAATTATGTTGCTGATTCTACAACAGTCAGCGGATATAAATTCGTTAGTGAACTGAAGGAAACGACTATTACAGATCGCGAGATCAAGTACACCTATAATGGTGCAACAAGCACAGAGTACAAAGGACCGAAAGCAGGAGTAAAATATTACTATTATGTAGTTGCTTACAAGAATGGCAAGTCCTATGAGTACAAAGATTCTGCTGACGCAACATACACAAGTGGTGCAAGCAAATCTGCAAGTGCTATGGTTTCCACAGCACAGATCGCGAAACCAACCAGTCCAAAAGCGAAAGCAACAAAGGGCAAGATCACTGTCAGCTGGAAGAAAGTAACAGGAGCTACCGGATATCAGGTATACCGTTCCACTAAGAAAGGTTTCGGATATAAACTGGTAGGAACTATTACAAAAGGCTCCAAAGTGAAATATGTTGACAAGAGCTCCAAGAAAGCTGGAACCAAGTATTATTACAAAGTACGCGCCGTTGGAAACAACGAAGCAGGTGTTCCAATCTATTCTTCTTACAGCACACCAAAATATGCGAAAGCAAAATAAATAAAGTGTAATAAAATCCCCCTCCTGTTAGACAGGAGGGGGATTTTCGATTACCCAGATGTAAAAACTTATGCAACTATTTGAATGCAGATATAAGAAAAGAAGACCCGTATCACAGGCCTTCTTTAATAAGCTTACCATCTTTTAAATGCAGAATTCGCTGATTGCTGCTCCCTCTGAACTGAAGGGAGAGGTTTTTCAATTCCTGAATAAACTCTCCGTCTACCAGAACGTCGATGCAGGAGAGCATCCGGTCTGTAAAAGGAGTGTAGATCTTACCTCCGGGAACCATATCTTTGTCAAAAAGATATCCACTGTAACACCAGATGGATTTATCCGGAAAGGTACGTCTGATTTCTTCCAGAAGCTCTGCCAGCACAGGCTGGTTCTCTGGCTCAAATGGCTCTCCTCCAAGTAAGGAGAAGCCCTCTATATAAGAAGGAGCAAGCAGCTCCAGAATCTTATCCTGTGTCTCCCGGGTAAATGGCTTACCGTAGTTAAAATCCCACGTAGGTGCGTTAAAACAGCCCTTACAGTGGTGCCTGCAGCCAGATACGAACAGGCTTACACGCACGCCTGTGCCGTCTGCAATGTCGTAGGATTTAATGTTTCCGTAGTTCATAACTGATTCCTCTTTTCCTCCTGTGCTTGATAATCAAATGCACACATCTTGCAGAAAGCCTTTTTCAAACACGATTCAGGACTTTCATAGTAAAATACCATTATGCAAAAAAATCCGGACAGAAATCAAAATTATGAAATTCAGAAAACTGTCCGGAGTGTTATGTTCAGTGGTAACGTTATATAAGGTTCTGTAAACGTAGTTCACAGAAAACCCGGGAACCATTACTTATTACAGATGTAATACACGATCCTTGATCTCCTGGGTACGTCCCTGGTTCCAGAACTGGGTACCGATGTATCCGCAGGTTCTTCTGGCAACGCTCATCTTGTCCTGATTGCGGTTACCGCAGTTCGGGCATTCCCAGATCAGCTTGCCGTTCTCGTCTTCTTTGATCTGGATCTCTCCGTCATATCCGCAGACATCACAGAAATCACTCTTGGTATTCAGCTCTGCATACATGATGTTATCATAGATAAACTTCATAACAGAGAGAACTGCCGGAATATTCTGCTTCATATTCGGAACTTCCACGTAGCTGATGGCTCCTCCTGGAGAAAGCTTCTGGAATTCAGACTCGAATTTCAGCTTGGAGAATGCGTCGATCTCCTCAGTAACGTGAACGTGATAGCTGTTTGTAATATAATTCTTATCCGTAACTCCTGGAATGATGCCAAAACGCTTCTGGAGACATTTGGAAAACTTGTATGTGGTGGATTCCATCGGAGTGCCATATACAGAGTAGCTGATGTTCTCAGCTGCCTTCCACTGGGCACATTTGTCATTGAGGCGCTGCATAACCTTCAGCGCAAACGGACGAACCTCAGGGTCTGTATGAGGCTTTCCGTACATTCTCATGCACATCTCATGGAGACCTGCATATCCAAGTGAGATCGTAGAATAGCCGTCATAAAGAAGCTTGTCAATGGTCTCACCCTTCTTAAGCCGTGCAAGAGCACCATACTGCCACAGGATCGGGGCAACATCGGAAACTGTGCCAAGAAGACGCTCATGTCTGCAGCGGAGTGCTCTGTGGCAAAGCTCCAGGCGCTCCTCCAGAATCTCCCAGAACTTATCAAAATCGCCGTCTGAGGAGCAGGCTACATCTACAAGGTTAATGGTAACAACACCCTGGTTAAAACGACCGTAGAACTTGTAGGAACCGTCCGGGTTCTTCTGTTTCTCCTCAACGGTAAGGAAGGAACGGCATCCCATGCAGGTGTAAACATTGCCGTTTTTTAACTGGCGCATGATCTTGGCTGAGATGTAATCCGGAACCATACGCTTGGCAGTACATTTCGCTGCAAGCTCTGTGAGGTACCAATATTTGGAATCCTCGTGGATGTTATCCTCATCCAGCACATAGATCAGCTTCGGGAATGCAGGTGTGATCCACGCACCGCGCTCGTTCTTAACACCCTGCATACGCTGCTTCATAACTTCCTCGATGATCAGTGCAAGGTCATCACGGGTGCGTCCCTCCGGAACTTCATCAAGATACATGAAAATCGTTACAAATGGTGCCTGTCCGTTACAGGTCATAAGAGTGATCAGCTGGTACTGGATCGTCTGGATACCACTCTGGATCTCATCCTTCAGTCTGCGTTCCGATACCTTCTGGATGATCTCATCATCAAGAGGCTCACCGCAAGCCTTACGTTCCTCGATTACCTTGTTACGGATCTTCTGGCGGCTGATGTCTACAAAAGGAGCCAGATGGGCGAGAGAGAAGGACTGTCCGCCGTACTGATTGCTGGCTACCTGTGCGACGATCTGTGTGGTAACGTTACATGCGGTAAAGAAGCTGTGAGGCTTCTCAATCAGTGTCTGGCTGATAACCGTGCCGTTCTGGAGCATATCCTGCAGATTGATCAGGTCACAGTTATGCTCACGCTGTGCGTAGTAATCGGAATCATGGAAATGAATGATTCCCTCGTCGTGAGCCTTTACGATCTCCTCAGGAAGAAGAACACGCATGGTCAGGTCCTTGCTGACCTCGCCTGCCATGTAATCACGCTGGGTAGAGTTAATAGTAGGGTTCTTATTGGAGTTCTCCTGCTTGGCATTTTCATTAATCTGGTCAAGAAGAGCAAGGATGCTGTCGTCTGTGGTATTGGACTTGCGGGTAAGCTCTCTCTTGTAGCGATAGCGCACATACTTCTGTGCAACCTCATAACCGCGCATCTCCATAATGCCGGTCTCTACCATATCCTGAATATCTTCCACATTGACAGCGTGGGAGGATTCAAGGGCACGGGTGGCAATCATATCAGCAAGCGCTGTGATCTGGTAATGACTCAGCCTGTGAAGCTTAGAAACCTCCTCATTCGCTTTTTCAACGGCGTTGATGATCTTCGCCTTATCAAAAATAACTTCCACGCCATTTCGTTTAATGACGTTTGCATTGACCTCAGTACTCATTCTTTCAAATCCCTCCATATATTGTGTTTAAATCTTTGATTACATACTAGATGTTGTGCACTATCAATATTACAGTATTCTACAGAAAAGTCAAGGTCAAAACCATTGATTTTAAAAAACTGTGAAATGTGCTGAATTTTCGTCAGCAGGACAGAAGAATCATTCGGTGATCTCCGGTATAGAGTTCCTGAAATGTGCGGAATCATCGGGGTTATTCCGTATGTGAAATTTTACCGTACACAATAAAACAGTTACTGGATGACCAGTAACATGCTTTGTATGATTTCGCGCCGCAGCTGTGAACAATGTTCACAAAAACACCTGGCGGAATACTGCCTTCTGAATAGTTACGGGGCATGAACAAAGGGCTGCCCTGGGCAACCCTTTCTCGCGTCCGCATCTTCCTCTATTATACTTGGAAAAAAATAAAAATCAACCCTTGACACCACCAGAAGTGAGTCCTCCAACCAGATTTTTTTCAATTCCGACGAACAGAATTACAACTGGAACAATTGCATAGAGGGAAGCAGCAAACAGATACTGCCACTCGATCATATTGTAACCATTGAAAATATTGATACCAACGGTGAGAGGCTTGAAGGTATCAGTGGAGATCAGTGTCAGTGCCACTGTATATTCGTTCCAGGCGTTGATAAATACGAAAATAAGCGCTGTAACGATACCAGGTGCAGCAACAGGCAGAAGAATCCTTAAAAGGGCATGTACGCGGTTACAGCCGTCAATAGTGGCAGCCTGCTCCATCTCAGGGGAGATGCTCAGGAAAGTACCGCGGAGCAGCCAGATGGCAAATGCCTGGTTAAATGCTGCGTTGATAAAGATCAGGCCGATAATGCTGTTGGTAAGATGGAACGCCATCATAACCTTGTAGATACCGATGAGAAGTACAACCGGTGCAAACATCTGGGAGACAATAACAAATCCCAGAAAAGCAGTCTGGCCTTTGAATTTCATTCTGGACAGGGCATAAGCAGCTGGGATACCGCAGACCATAGCCAGAAGAGTGGAGCCTCCTGCGATCACAATGGAGTTCATCATGTAATTGCTCATGGGAGCCAGCTTCCATACGTCTGTGAAGTTGGACCAGATGGCCTCAACAGGGAAAATAGTTCCATTCATGGAAAAGATTTCCGCGCGGCTTTTAAGAGCAGTACATACAGTTACAAAATATGGGTATAAAGTTATCAGACAGATGGCGATGATCACTACATAGAGCAATACACGCAAAACTGTGTTTCTGGTATTTTTTTTCTTAACTGAAGCATTGGTGTTTGCCATATTATTCGTCTCCTTTCTTCAGTACGGAAACCATGTACAGGCTGGCGCAGAAAAGAAGAATCAGGAAGCCGATAACAGATACGGCTGCTGCCTGTCCCTGTTTGCCGTTGTAGAAGGCCAGTTTGTACAGATAGGTAACCAGGGTGTCGGTACGGTTAGCAGGGTCACCCTTGGTGATGGTCCATATGATCGGAAAAGAGTTAAATACGTAGATAATGTTCAGGATGGTACTGATGGTAAGGTTCGGACGTACCAGCGGGATGGTGATCTGGAACATTTTCTGCCAGTAGCTGGCTCCGTCTACGGCTGCTGCCTCATAGTAGCTGGCATCAATACTCTGCAGACCGGAAAGTACGGTAAAGGTTACAAATGGAATGGTAACAAAAATACCGCAGGCAATTTCCCAGGCAAAATAAGCACCGGCAGTAGGAGTCCAGTTCACAGCGTGGTCAATAATACCAAGCTTCATCAACAGTGTATTTAAGGTACCGTAATCTGTGTCGATGATGAATTTCCAGATACTTGCCTGAACGATCAGGGTTGTGGCCCATGGGAAAACAACAACGGCACGTGCAAGCTTACGGCCTTTAAATTCATTGTTGAGGAGGATCGCAAGGATAAATCCAAGGAGTGTGGAGATGCCGACTACGGCAACGGTCCACACAAGGGTGTTTTTCAGCACCATGGCAAAAACAGGGCTGCTTGTTACCTTGCGGAAATTTTCCAATCCGGCGAAGCCTTTGATCAGACCAGCTTTGCTGACGTCGCTTAAGGCCATACGGAACACAAAGATAATAGGAACCAGGATGAAAATTGCCATGAGAAGGACACTTGGCAGGATCCATATATATGGTTCCACTTTTTTGAATTTTTTCTTCACAGGGATACCTCTCTTTTTATAAAATAACGTTGACGCTGCGCTGACAAGCACAAGAAGCGGCGTTTGCTACGCAGAAAAACAGAACCTTCTTGTGACAAATACAAGAAGCAGCGTTTGCTTCGCGAAAAGGTGGAACCTTCTTGTGCCTGGCACAAGAAGTAGCGTTTGCTTCGCAAACTTAAAAATGGACCGGACCCGTAAGTCCGGCCCATTATCTTCCTCGTAATGGGAAAAACAGTGGATTAAGATCAGCCAGCGATTTCTGCCTGAAGGTCATCCAGTAATTCCTGAACGTCGCCGCCAAGAAGAGCATTCTGCTCTACGTTGATAACGCCCTGTTTTACATCTGCCCATTCTGCTTTCGCTGTTGGATAGAATTTACAGCTGTCTAAGATATCAATCCAGCTTGCCATATCTTCGTTAGCTGCTGCGAGAGCCTCGCCGCCGGACTTGGTTGCCGGAAGGAATCCCTCCATGTCAACCCACTCTGTATAACGGGCATCATCATAGAAATAATCAAAGAATGTGGAGATAGCAGCTTTCTCATCATCTGAGTAGTCGTTATCGAAGCACATGAAGCGGTCCATAACACCTGCAGATACAGACTCGCCTGTATTGGAAGGAATGGAAGCAACGCCGTAGTTTACTTCATTTCCGCCTGTAGCAATGTAGGTAGGTAAGCTGTTCGGTGCGATGAGCATAGCAACCTTACCTGCGCCGAACATATCCTGCAGATCGTAACGGGTATCGTTAGCAGGATCGGTGTTTGTGTAACCGGAATTTACAAGATCGATTGCGTACTGGATTGCTTCAACGTTCTGCTCACTGTTCAGTGTCCAGTTACCTTCATCGTCAACAAATCCGCCGCCGTTGTTCCAGGTGTAGTATGCGAATGCTGCCTGACCTTCGTCAGTAGTCATATCGATACCCCATGGATAAATGCTGTCATCATAAGCTTTAAGGGCTTCACAAGCAGCTTTCAGCTCATCCCATGTAGTAGGAACTTCTACGCCTGCTGCATCAAGGATGTCTTTGTTATAGTACATAGCACGTGCAGATGCAAGATCCGGGATAGCCCATACAGTTCCGTCTACTTCAGACTGTGCAAGGAATGCATCGTACATCTTGCTGTAGGTCTCTTCAGAAACAACGTCCTGGATCGGAAGAAGGAGATCATCTGCCTGATAATCTGCGAATACGTCGATATTCAGGACATCAGGAGCTTCGCCATTGGCGATACGGGTATTTACTACGGTGTAGATATCGTTCCAGGAAACAACCTCTACGTTCAGGTTAATGTCCGGGTTTGCTTCATTAAATTCTGTCACGAAGTTCGCCCACCAGTCAGCAGTCTGCTGGCCATACTGTGCAGCAATGACGTTTATGTCTACTTTGTCTGCGGCGGATGCGGTGACCGGAGTCATGGAGAGGGCCATTGATAAAGCTGCGCCTGTTGCTAAAACCTGTTTCATTTTCATAAGTATTACCTCCCTTTAGATACGAGTTGAGGCATTCCATAGATACATCCTTGTACCAAATGGAGTGCCTCTCTGTAGAAAATAGCATACAACAAAAACAGTCAGATGTCAACAGAAATTGGTGAAAAAAACAATGAAAAATATCAAAAACAAAGAAAAACACAACGAAATACACAAAAGAAAAAACAAAAAACCACAAAAGCCATGGAAAAATGTAGAGAGTAGAATAAAATAACAGATAGGTTATAAAAAATTATACAAAAAACGAGAAGTATGGTACGAAATCATACAAATCAGGATTTCTTTGCTCACGAAGAAATTACGATAACCAGGATTTGGTTAAAATGTGGTTTGACATTTCAGGGGCGGATATTATACAATCATATTTAATCGAAAAAAATTCAGGAAAGGAGTATGCGGCAGTCAAAAAGAACTGAGAGGGTAAGCCCTGATGGCATGCACTGCTGCAGAACATAAAATGGAAGAATTATACGCTGCAATTGAGAAAAAAATCAAAGCTTCCGGTTATCCGCGTGAGATTTCCGGTGCAGATGTGTATGATGATATCTGCGACCAGATCGAGGGAAAAGAGAACGGAAGCTATATTCTGCTGTCCAAGTTTGAGGATGATGTAATCTTTGAGTATCATATCACGGTAATGGATGATGATTTTAATCTCGGGGTTCTTACCATGCGTACGCCTGAGGGAGTATTTGAGACCGATTTTGATGAATAAAAGAACTATTCAGACACGCTCTGGCAGAAGAGTTTGCCATACGAAATATCCTGTAAGGTAAGAAATCAGGAAGAGTCTGGATTAAGAAATACCAAAATACAATATTAAGAAATACATAGAAAGCGTGCATAAAATGAAAGTATTGGAAATTATTTTGCCCGTACTGGTGATGATCCTTCTGGGCATGGCCTGCAAGCGGCTGAAACTGCTGGATCAGAATGGAATTAACAATATGAAGCTTCTGGTGACCCAGATCATGCTTCCTGTAGCAATTTTCCATGCCCTTGCTACGGCAGATTATAATAAAGAAACCGGAATTCTGGTTGGAATCATGTTTGTAATGCTGGTTGTTTCCTTTAGCATCGGTTTTTTACTCCGCCCGCTTATGCCGGCAGAGCGTTACCGGAAATATCTGCCCTTTATGGTCAGTGTATACGAAGGCGGTTCCATGGCCTATCCTTTATATACCAGCCTTTGCGGAGCGGAGAACCTTTCCCAGATCGCTGTGCTGGATATTGCAGGTCTTCTGTTTGGCTTCAGCGTCTATATGGGAATGCTCGGACAGGTGGAAAACGGGGAAAAGATCGATCCGGGAAAACTGTTTTCCAGTGCAATACGTACACCGGCGTTTATTGCAAGTGTGCTGGGAATCATTGCCGGACTTACCGGTGTGGTGCAGAAGCTTCTTGCCGGACCGTTTGCAGGTACCTATACAAGTGTGGAGAACATTCTCACCACTTCCATAACCTCAGTTATTCTGCTGGTGGTAGGATTCAGCATTGAATTTGATAAGAAACTTCTTTCCCCATGTATCAGGACCATTGTACTTCGTATTCTTCTTCAGGCAGTCATGATCGGGGGAGTGCTGCTGGCAATACATTACATAGTGGGAGATCATCTGCTTTTGAACCTTGCAGTGATCAGCTACATGTCCGCTCCAGCCACATTCAGTATGCAGACCTTCCTGAAGAGTGAGGATGGAAGCGCTTATGTTTCCACCACAAATTCGCTGTATTGCCTGGTATCCATACTGGTGTATGTGGTTATGGCATTTGTAGTCTATTGATACAGAAAAAGAAAGCTTCAGACAGTATCATTTCTGATATTGTTCTGCAGATTTCTTTTTTGTTGGATTCGGGCAAAATATACCGCAACGTGGGGCGTGCAGATTGCGGGAATGATTTTTTCGACACGTTCCAGAGCGTGTCTGCATGAAACCTCTCTGCTTTGGTTATGGACGGGAAACGGCTGTTTTCTGTATGCGCAGCATAATTTTTGCAGTAAAAACACCATTTTCATAAGTGAAGCTGCTGTCTCCTCCGCTTTTTTCTGCAATGTGGCGGACAGACTGGATTCCCACTCCGTTTCCGGGACGCTTGGACGACTGGAAAATATGATTTTTCTCCTGTATTTTCCCTTCAAAGGTATTTTCCACCTGGATCAGGAGAAGGTGCTTGTGATGAAGGTAAACCTCTGCATGGATTCTCCTGTTGAAAGGCTTTGCTTTCAGGCTGGCTTCCAGAGCATTTTCCAGAAGGTTGGAGAGAACCAGGCACATATCGATCTGGTCTATGGAAATGTGGGCTGGCAGAGCTGCATTTGCCTGGAAAGGAATGTTCTCCCGTTTTGCCAGAGCGGCATAATGGCTGATCACGCTGTCAGCCACCTGGTTTTCACAAAAATGCAGGTCGTAGTCTGGAATTTTACTGTTTGCATTGGAAAGGTATTCTTTTATTTTTTCCAGATCTCCCTTTTCCGCAAGGGAAGAAAGCTGCAAAAAGTGATGGCGGATATCGTGTCGTGCCTGCCTTGCCTCCTCTATGGCAGAGCAAAGGTTCTCATATCGTGCCTGCTGAAGGGAGAGAAAATGATTTTCCTGCTGAAGCCTTGCATTTTTATTCAGGCTGTTGGCCATCATAAGAAACATTGTGTAAAACAGCATGAGAATTACAAGAAGCATCAGGCTGATCACAATGTAGCCCTGCAAAATACGTCCAGTATACAGAGTTCCCTCATATTTGGGAATCATAAAGAGATTCAGACCTATAAAAATCAGTGGCAGTATCCAGAAAACATACCAGGTCTGGGCTAAATTTTCGTCATCGATCATAGTGCGGGCTGCATGGGAGGCCGGGTACCAGGCGGCAGCAACGAACAGCAGACATATTACATTGTAAAAAATACCGGCACTGGTGTGAAACCAGATCTCTGTTTCCGGAAGTCCAAGTCTTTCTGCCACAATGGCATTCACTGCTCTGGAAAGGCTGTTTACACAGGCAAAGACCGCACATACTGCCAAAAAAATGCTACCGGATTTCCAGATAGAGATAGTCAGGCTTTTGTGATAGATCAGCATCAGTACCAGCAGAGTGGGAAAAAGCACTGAGCTGGTAGGAGTGTTAAAAAAGTAACAAAATCCTCCTTCCAAGAGACAGATCCCTGCCAGAAGAGGTGCAAGCCATGCAGCCAGCCTGCCGGGCGATTGTTTCAGATATGTCTGTACCGGCAGATAAGCAAGGTGCATACCGGAAATCATTACCGTAAGCTCCAGAACAGGTCTTAATAGTGTATTCATATTCAATGTCCCCTTTGAAACAGAAAATCCATAAAAGTCTGTCGTGCATTTTTGACCAGCTTCCGGCTGACGGAAATCCGGGTTTCATCGTCCAGGATAAACAGGGCTCCATCAAAATCAACAGCATGCTCCAGATTGATCACAACGCCTCTGCTGCAAAGATAAAATCTTGGATCCATTTTCAGGGATGCAGTAAAGGCTTCAAAGGACTGGCGGGTGATCAGCTCTTTGCCGCCGGTAGTGTGAATATGGATCATATGGGAAAAATGTTCTGCGTATATAATATGTCGAAACGGAACCTGTACATTGCTTCCATTTACTTTTATATCTATGTATTTTCCGGAATCCGGGATCCGGGAAAGAACCTCATCGATCAGGTCTGAAATCTCATTTTCGGGATATGGCTTCACAAGGTAGTGCATGGCACGGACCTTGAACCCATCCAGAGCATGATCCGTAGAAGTGGTAGTAAAAATTAAAAGTGCATCTGAGTCAAATATCCGAAGCTCTCTGGCAGTCTCGATCCCATTTGCACCACTCATGTAGATGTCCAGAAAAACGACGGTGAAAGGACGTTCCTTTGCCGCAATAAGAAAATCTTCTCCATTTTCAAATTCAAATAAATTTACGTGAATCCCACGTCTGGAAAGCTGTTTCGTCAGTACGTCTGCGAGCTTGTCACGCTCTTCTTTAATGTCATCAACAATTGCAATTCTCATAATGGTTTCCTTTGTTTTGTGATAGGTTTATTATAATACCATTCGCGCCATTTTCCAACACTTCGTGACAGAATTATTGAAATATGATGTGGTTTAATTATAATAAACCTATGACTATTAAATCTGGTACCATTTAATTTCGTTTGCATCCATATGAAGCGGGAAGCTGCTGCCATCTCCTTTATAGACGACTGTATCCTGTGACTCGTAAGTATTGTTTACGACACAGTACTTGCCATTCTTTACATAAGCGTGGACCTCTACATTATAATTGGTGGAATACCATCGGTTCAGTTCGTCCTCGGCAGATGCAGACCAGAGAACCGCACGGTAGAGCACACGGCTGTTTCTGAAGCTGTATGGAAGTCCGCTGATGTAAACACCGCGGCCTTTTCCAAAGGTTTTTACTGCCATCTGAACCTCATGGTCATTCTGGATCAGAATCTGGGTTTCCGGAAGTGCAAAAATATTCTTTTTGCCCTCACCGAAGTCCACATCACCTTCTGCGTCAGCCAGAATAAAGTGGTCTCTGTGTTCCTCCCAGTTGTATTTATCGGTATTTAAATTGAAGCCTCTTTCTTCTTCCACACCCAGTACATCATCCAGCTGGAAGAATTTTCCCTGCCATTGATGGGCTGCAGGCTCGCCAACTCCGATGAAACCACCGCCATTGTAAACGAACTCCTTTACAGCAGTAATAATGGTCTCATTTACCCAGTACTCGCCGCCGCTTTGTGCAGTATCCGAATCCCCTACATTGATCACAACATCAAATTTTTTCAGTAGATCCTTATCTGCCAGAATATCATCAAAACTGATAAAGGATACATCAAAGGGTGCACCGCTTAATGCCTCAATAATGCCAAAGTAAGAGTAATTCTGTTTGTAATAAATTGCGTGATGTACCATATGATTACCCCAGGAGCGCATGCGGCCCCAGCAGTTTAACACAGCAACACGTTTCACGCAGTATGGAGTCACACCCTGGATATTATCATAAAGGGTGCGGAATTCCTGGCAGACCTCTTTAATGTACTGGACAAAATCCGGGAACTGAAGAGCCAGCTTCAGATATCCGCCATAACCAATTCTCTGGATGGGGCTTCTGAGAATGGCACGCCTTGCAGTTACCCAGTTTACCTTCGCCTCTTTCACCGGGTCTCCACCTTCGTGGAAGGTGTCCGGGAAAAAGTATGGAAGAAATCGTCCTTCCGTGTATTTTACATTTTTAATATCGCTGAACAGACGCAGGGTTGCACCATTTCCTACACTTCCAACCACAGCATCAAGACCGATGGAAGCAAACTCATCCATAAATGGCTCCATGCCGATCCAGTGGTCACCCATGAACATCATGGCTTCTTTGCCATATTCATGGACAATGTCTACCATTTCCTTTGCAAGCTTCGCGACCTCGCGGCGCTGGAATGCCTGGAAGTCCTTGAATTCCTTAGATGGAATGCGATAGGTATTGTTCATGTAGCCCTGGTCGATAATGTATTCCGGGCGGAAGGGATAACCAACCTCTTTTTCAAACTGCTCCAGCACATATGGACTGACAGATGCGGAATAACCGAACCAGTCTACATATTTTTCCCTTGCCAGCTCATCAAAGATCAGGGTGAACTGATGGAAAAAGGTGGTGAAGCGTACCACATCCACATACTGGTGGGTGTCAAGGAATCTGCGGAGGCGCTCCAGGGAATGAGTTCTTGTCTTTGGCTGGCGCACATCAAAGGTGATCTGCGGCTCTACATCTTTCCAGTCGTTTACCACTGCATTGTACATATGTACCGGATCCCACATAATATAAGCCAGGAAGCTGACGGTATACTCATGGAACGGTTTTACAGGTGTAATTACCACATTTCCGCTCGTTTCATCATAATGCCACTGACTTGCCGGAACCACTGCTCCTGTGGTACGGTCGATCACTTCCCACCACTTTGTGATATCATCGCGTGTGTTCACCTTCAGCATATCCGGGTACAGGTGGTCCATAAGGTGGATTTCCAGTTTGTCTGATGTTGCGGTGTGGAAAGAACTCATAATGTACATTTGCTGGATCTCATCCGGATTAGCCTTTGCCCAGGCATTGTCCTTTCGGGTGGTGTAGTAGGTAGCGTAGATTTTCGCACCAGTGTCCTTCAGCTCCTGTGGGAATTCGGTTCCATCACAGTCACGGATGGCATCTGCGCCCCACTCATTCATAATATCCAGTGTTTCCTTTACCACATCCAGGTTGGTAGGAATAGTAACTCTGCCTTTTTTCTGTTCCATTTTGCGACCTCGCTTTTCTTTTTTTTATTTACAAGGGTTGTTAACATTGTTTGATAGTTGTTTTTTTCTGTAATATAAGAATACGTTTTTGACAGCTGTTTTTCAACAGAGTTGTTGCTAAGGTTTTTAGAAATATTGCTGTATTTTCCGTTCTATGGTACTCTAAGTGTGCGAGTGTTTATTCCCTGTTGTTTGAAAACGCTGTATTCGGAATATCGGGAGCCGACAGCGCAGACAACAAACTATAGTTTATGATACATAAGGAGAATCTATGAGTACACGTTCCTTTTCTTTTTCCAATGATAATCCACTTTCTACAGAAGCAGTTCTGGTGAATGCCTCATCCTCCAGATACGAAGAGGACTGGCCCAGCATTCCCCATACCCACGCTTTTACGGAGCTTTTTTATGTTTCCAGAGGAAGCGGCGAATTTCTTATAGAAAATCAGCGGTTTTCCATTGCCAGGGACGATCTGGTCATTATCAATCCACATATCCTGCACACGGAAACTTCTCAGAGCGCTGCGCCCCTTTCTTATTATACTGTAGGAGTGGATGGAATTAGTTTTTCTTTCCGGGATCAGAAGGAATTCCAGATTTTCAACTGCCGGAAGATTAATACAGATCTTTTGTTTTATTTCCACTCCCTTTTTCAGGAATTAGATGAGAAAAAAGAGGGTTATGAAGAGATTTGCAGACATACGCTCTCCATTCTTATTGCCCAGCTTCGCAGGATAACAGATTCCGGCTTCCAGCTGGTGCCTTCTTTTCATCCAAGTAAGGAGTGTGCACAGGTCAAGCGCTATCTGGATTCTAACTATGGGGAAGATATCAATCTGGATCAGCTGGCGGCATTAAGTCATCTGAACAAATATTATCTAAGCCACGAGTTTACACGATATTATGGGATTTCTCCCATTAATTATCTGAACCGGCGCAGGATTGAGGTTTGCAAAAATCTTCTGGAAAATACAGATCATGATATTTCTGACATTGCCCATCTTGCAGGCTTTTCTTCCCAGAGCTATCTGGCGCAGAGTTTTCGGAAATCTTGCGGTATGACTGCTATGGAGTACAGACGAAGCAGGCGTGAATAAACAGAGATATTATTTCCGGAGGATTTTTTGAGGAAACGTTACCAGTGACCAGTCACATTTTGGTTAAAATGCCAAAAAATAGTTGAAGACACAGGTGAAAAATTGTATAATTGACTATAGTAAAAAGTGAAATCGTATTAAAATCATATACAGGAGGAAACTATTATGAAAGAAGCGAATGACAAAAAAGAGAGCATGAAGCCTGTGAGTCAGGCAGTTGTTGAGTTGGATGATGAAGCATTGGATCAGGTCAGCGGAGGCCTGAAGAGGCTGGACAGCGATTGGAAGCCGGAAATAACAGAGGTTTGCAAGTTATGCGGCTCCACCAGAAACGTCCGTGGTGGTTTATGCCTGGCATGCAAAAACAAATGTTAACAGCAAAAGAAAGGATAAATTTAAAACGGTATTATGCTTTCACGAGAAAAAACAAAGACAGACGATCAAAGGCAGGATGTAAATGATTATCCGGTGAAAGAACAATATGTTTTAAGCAGATTATTGTCCGAGTATGTATCCTTATACCGGATAGAGCTTAATTCCGGCAAATATGAAATACTGAGACTGGATGCGAATACCAATGCCAGGCAGCTGGCGGAGAAAGATCCCCATCCGGCTGAAAATTTTGATGAATATGTGAGAAGATATGCAGACAATTTTATTCTGGATGAAGAGAAAGAAGAGTTTATAGACTGGCATCTTTGCGCAAATATGAAAAGAAGGCTTTTACATGAAGAGAAGTTTACTTACCATTACCACAGTGTTTCAAAGGAAGGGAAAGATAGCTATTATGAAGCCTATGTAGTGAAGGGAAAGACAGATGATGAGACCTTTAATGCTTTTCTTGGATATCGCAATATAGACAATATCCTTTACAAAGAGAAGGAAATCCAGGAGAAACTGCGAAAAGCTCTGGATGAGGCCAGATTGGGAAATGAGATCATTTCCTCCATTGCCAGAACATACCAGTATATTTCCAGAATTGATATCCAGGCAGATTATTTTGAGGAAATTTCCAACAGGGATGTGGAGCATTTGAAATATATTCATTCAGGCATTTTGTCTGAAAGCAATAGAAAAGTTTGCAGTGAACTGGTTGCAGAAGAGTATCAGGATGCTTTTTACAGATTTACAGATATCTCTACACTGCCTGAACGAATGAAAGACGAAGAATCTGTCGTTATGGAATACCGGATGAAGGATGGAAGCTGGCATAGTCTGCGCTTTATTGAAAAGAAAAGGGATGAAAACGGCCGCCTGACCCATGTTCTTTGTGCAATCCGAAGTATCAGTGATGCGAAGAGAAGGGAGCAGACTCTTATATACCAGGCTGCAGAAGCGAAGAAGGATGCGGCGGTTAAAACCAGATTTCTGTCTAATATGAGCCATGATATCCGAACTCCCATGAATGGGATCATAGGTATGATCGAATTGGCAAACCGTTATCCCAATGACCCTGAAATGCAGCAGAAATGCAGGGATAAGATCATGGAATCCTCCAGATATCTGGTTTCTCTTGTAAATGATATACTGGATATGAATAAACTGGAGTCGGGAGATATTGTTGACCAGGAGCTTACTTTTGATCTGACAGAAATCCTGAGCAGGAGCAACACAGAAAAGCAGCTTCAGGCAGCTGAGAAAAATATAGAATACATCGTGGATTGGGAAAGATCAAAGCTAAGTTATATATTATTAACCGGAAATCCTGTTTATCTGGAACGGCTTCTGAATGCGATTTCTGATAATGCGGTGAAATTTACAGAACCAGGCGGAAAAATCCATGTATGGTGTAAAGAGAAGTATGCAGATGAAAAACGGGTAGTGTATGAATTTGGCTGTGCAGATAATGGTCCTGGTATGAGCCAGGAGTTTGTGGCACATGCGTTTGATCTTTTTACCCAGGAGAAGGAAACCAGCCGGTCGAAATATGAAGGCACCGGACTGGGACTTTCCATTGCAAAGAAGCTGACAGACAGAATGGGCGGCACAATCCGGATCGAAAGTAAAGAGGGAACCGGCACAACTGTGGTCATGACAATTCCGTTCAAAATCGGAGAAGCAGAAAAAGCCCGGAAGCTGGAGGATTTTGTAAAGGATCCGAATACGATTTCCCTTGAAGGTCTGCGTGCACTGGTAGTTGAGGATAATGAACTGAACATGGAAATCGCCAGCTTTATGCTGGAAGATAATGGAATAATTGTGGATTGCGCCAAAGACGGACTGGAGGCAATTGGGAAATTTGAAAAGTCCGAGCCAGGCTATTATGACGTGATTTTAATGGATATCATGATGCCAAACTTAAACGGCTGGGATACTACCCGGAGAATTCGTTCCATGAAAAGATCAGATGCAGAGCGTGTACCGGTTATTGCCATGAGTGCCAATGCATTTGCAGAAGACATTATAAACAGCCGGATATCTGGCATGGATGAGCATCTTACCAAACCCCTTGAACCGGCGAGGCTTGTAAATGTACTTAAGGATTGTATCTGGAGGAGAAAACATAAGCTGTAAACGGGCTGTTGATCAGTGGAAGAAGGATGCGTGCAATGAGCAACAGCCGCATTCTTGATCGTTGCAAAATCAAAAAAGAAGCTTGATATTGACAAATATATGAGTTAAAATCAGAAGACATAATTCGTTTATGTTTTATTGGTTTATGTCAAAAAATTTGTCAGGAGAAAACAGATATGAGTAGTAAATCTAATACACAGGCAATGGAAACGGAAAAAATCCCACGTCTTTTGGCGCAGCTTGCAATTCCTGCTGTTGTGGCACAGATCATTAACCTTTTGTACAACATTGTAGACCGTATTTATATTGGACATATTCCCGGTGTTGGTGCGGCAGCATTAACCGGCGTGGGGTTATTTACGCCAATTCTTATGCTGATCAATGCCTTTGCCATGCTCGCAGGTTCAGGAGGTGCTCCCCGAGCCGCAATTTCCATGGGGAAAAAGGACAATGCGACAGCGGAAAAGATTCTTGGAAACTGTTTCTCGCTTCTTATTCTTATGGCTGTGGCTCTTACGGTGATTTTTTTCGCTTTTGCTCCACAGCTTCTGACAATATTTGGTGCCAGTGATAAGACCCTTCCTTATGGAGTGTCATACGCAAGAATCTATATACTGGGAAGCATTTTTGTCCTGATCGTAATGGGAATGAATCCCTTTATCACCACACAGGGATTTGCAAAGATCAGTATGATGACCACTGTGATCGGTGCGGTGATCAACATTATTCTGGATCCTGTTTTTATTTTTGTATTTGACCTGGGCGTAAGCGGTGCTGCAATTGCTACTGTTTTGAGTCAGGCTGTTGGCGCTATCTGGATTCTTCGTTTCCTGTCAGGAAAAAAGACCATTCTCCATCTCAGGAAAGAGAATTTCAGATTACAAAAAAATATTATTTTACCATGCCTGGGGCTTGGAATATCCACTTTTGTCATGTTGTCTACAGAAAGTATCCTGTCCATTAGTTTCACCTCCAGCCTTTCAAGATATGGCGGAGATCTTGCTGTTGGAGCCATGACTATTATCACAAGTGTCAGCCAGCTTGCAACTTTACCGCTGCAGGGAATATGTCAGGGCGGACAGCCGATCATGAGTTATAATTTTGGTGCCGGCAATAAAGAGCGTGTTAAAAAAGCATTTTTTACGCAGTTTACAGTCTGCACGGTTTTTACCGGCTGCTTCTGGCTGATCATGCTTCTGTTTCCCAGGCTCTTTGCAGGGATTTTCTCCAATGATACGGATCTGATCACCTATACCGCATGGGCACTGAGAATCTATATGGCTGGTATTTTTTCCCTGGGATTCCAGGTTTCCTGCCAGCAGAGCTTTATGGCACTGGGCCAGGCGAAAGTCAGCCTGCTCCTTGCCTGCTTAAGAAAACTGATCCTGTTGATTCCGCTGATCTTTATTCTGCCGCTTTTCATTCAGAATAAGGTATTTGCCGTTTTTCTGGCTGAACCAATCAGCGATATACTGGCAGCAATCATTACAACTTCAACTTTCTTCAGGCGATTTGATAAAATACTGGATAGAAGATAAGAATAAAAGCCATTTGGTTGGATATGTTTCTGACTGAATGGCTTATTTTTTTGCGTGTGTCCAGCAAA